>DODI01000347.1:4188-12171 GCA_003509045.1 Planctomycetota bacterium
TTCAACAGCTACGTCACCGTCAGCACCGCAGATGGCGCTCCACAGCGGCAGGACGGACGCCTGGCAGCGAGCACCGCACCGGGACTCGGAATCGAGCCGAAGTTCGACGTGCTCGGCGACCCCGTCTTCGAGATCTCCTAGGAGGGATCTTCGCCGGTCTCCGTCTTCCCGGTCTCCGTGGAAGCGGACGGCTCCTCCTTGCCGGAGCCCGCTCGAATCCCCATGGCCCGCGCGCCGAAAATCGCTATAAAGGCCGCTCCGAAGCTCCCCAGGGCTCCCATCTTGACCGCGTCAAGAGTTTCCGCGTCCGGGAACTCGGCCGCGGTCGCCACGAACAGAGCCACCGTGAAGCCGATACCCGCGATCATTCCGACGGCCACCAGGTCACGCAAGCCCATCCCCACAGGCAGCTCAAGCTTGAAGGCCTTCAGTCCCACCCAGGTAAAGAGCGTGATGCCCAGAGGCTTGCCGAGCAGCAACCCTGCAAGAATCAACCAGGTGCCATCGCCAACGCTCGAGAGGACAACTCCCGCGTTCGCCAGGCCGAAGAGCCCGAGGAAGATCTCGACGGGATTCTTCCACCAATGCTCGAACTCGTTGAGCGTATCATGACGCCCGAGCTCCGCGCGGGCAAAGAGCCCGAGGTCGGTGTGAGCATGCGGCAAGGTAGGGATGATCGGTACCAGGCCGAGAGCCGGATGGATCCCCGCCTTGAAGAATGAATACCAGCTCAGGACCCCCGGCAGCAGCAGGTACCACCAGAAGCTCTGCAATTTCATGCGGCGCATCAGGAATCCGAGAAGTATGGCGCCCACAGTAGCAAGCAGCCAGATGGGCGCGACATGCCCCTTCGTATAGAAGATTGCGATGATCAGCAGGCCGCCGGCATCGTCGGCTATGGCCAGCAACAGCAGGAAGGGAATGGCCACATGCCCGGGCCCGAAAATCAGCCGGGCCACAAGGTAGCTGAAGGCAATGTCGGTCGCCATGGGGACAGCCCATCCAGCGCCGAGAGATTCCATGTTCCCCGTCCAATGGCAACCCAGTAGATACAGGCCGGCCGGCCCCACCATTCCACCCAGGGTCGCTATCAGGGGAGTGGCCGCCTTGCGCATATTCGACAGCGGCCCCCCGGGCAACAAGGCCTCCCAGACCTCCTTACCTGCGATCGCGAAGAAAAACGCCATCAGAATGTCATTGATGATGAAATGCGGCGTGACCGGGTGATCACCCCCGCCCGCAATTTCCGCATCCATCACACGGTGATAGGTCTCTTGATCGAGATTGGCCCAGACCAGGGCGGCCAGCGCCCCTGCGATCAGAAAGACCGAATTATCTAACAGGAACTTGAGCGTTCCCCGCTGTATTTTTTCTTCACTCATATGGCTCGGAAAGATACCAGCACAGAGCCCAAGAGTGAATTAAAAGTCGGGCCTAAAATACGACCGACAGAGAATGACAATGACTTTGTCACTGTAAAATCGAATAGGTGCGGCATCGCCCCATACTTAACAACATCATTGTTATTATTGGGTGCCCAGGTGTCCTTCTCCTACGTAAAATAAGGACTTAGGTAATTGGCACGGAATGTGAATATAAGGGTCTCCTGTAACCTTGATCTTCCCGTAAAGGAGAGTCGTTTTCAAGGCTGCAACTGAAGACAGGTTAAGGAAACGCGAAAGTATTGAGAGGGCGGACGACTGATGGATGTTGTCATAGTTTATCGATTTACGGTACGGACACAGGCCCGACGTTTGTTTTGCCGTCACCGTCCGTCCCTTTCTTTCTCTCGCGCGTGCCTTGCAGGTTTCCCCAGAAGCTGTGGGCTCCACGACCCGTTGCCGGCTGCAGATATTGAATTTGATGAAGGCTCGGTCCAGGCGGCACCTGCCAATCGCCGAAACCCAGCCCGACTCGCGACGCTCCAATGCGGGCAGACAGAATACTCCTTCGGGTTCGGCAATCGACCCAAACTATTTGCCCCTGACTCCTGCATGATCTGAGGAGCAAGGCAAACCGAGACCGGAAGAGTGAACTTTCCTCCAACTCCAAAGGGCTCTCGAAATCATTCGGGAGCCCTTTTTTATGGAAAGTAGAACGCGATGACCCTGAAAATTGATAATAGCTGCGGAGCTGCCCTGCAAGAGGGTCCCCTGGACCCGGGCCCAATAGTCCTGTGACCGCCGTGTCCGTTTAATGGAAAGCTCTCCGTGGCCAAGAGTACGCCCATGGCACTCATCAGAACCCAATCCAACTCAGTGAAAACCGACGGCAGAGCCCGGCGACCGCTGGAGCGATGGGATGGGCGCCTTACAGCCCTCTTCCTGGCCCTTGCCGCCCTCTGCTCAACGGCAAGCCTGCCCGCGCAGCTTGGCGGGCTACCCGGCAATGGCGCCAACGCCAACCGGCCAAGAAACCTGAACCTGAGGCTCCTTCCGCGGGAGCGAGTACGTCTGAACTGGCTTTCTCCGAGACGCCTCAACTACCAGAAGATCCTCCGCGCCGATGGCGACGGTGATTTCCGCGTGATTGAAAATCGCCTGCCGGGCGATCTGCAGGTCTATGTCGACCCGAACCCCACCCGTGGCCCCCATCGCTACATTGTCGAAGCCAACGGTGACCCGGGCCTGCGGTCCGAGCCCGCGACGATCACGGTGGGAACCCTCGTGGTGCGGGACCTGGCCTGCTCGCAGATCCGCGGATCGCCGAGAATCCGCGTCACCTGGATACCCGGCGATGACAGCCGCCTCATGATACGACTCGATGGAGAGCCCGCAGAGGGCCTCCAGAGCATCTCGCCCCATCGCCGCCAGGCAACGATCGACGTTCCGCCGCCGGGGCCTCAGGGGCGGAACTTCATCGTCGAGATCGTCGCCGCGGACGAGCCTGGCGGACCCGCCGCCCGCTGTGAAACCCTGGTGGAGACCACGGACCTCCAGGCCGTCAGGGGCCTGGAGTGCTCTCGCGGGCGAGGCAACGAAAGAAGGGTCCGGCTCAGCTGGGAAGAGGACGAGGATTACGCCGTCTACGAGATCGAACGCAATGGCGTTGTCCTCTCCGAAACCGAGAGCTCCTCCTGGGTTGACGAGTTCCCTCCCCCGGGGATCGAGCTGAGCTACACGGTAACCGGCCTCACCGTCCGCGAGCACCCGGGACCCGCCAGCTCCTCCTGCGTCCAGGAATTCGAGCCGCCGCCGGGGGCCACGCTCGGCGGAGAGGTGGTCTTTGATGACAGCACCGACACCCCTCTGGGACGCGGCGTCGTGCTTGTATACGCAGAGGGAGGAGACGAGGTCCTCGCCCGCGGTGGAATCGATGACGACGGCCGCTTCAACATCTCCGTTGAAAACCACGATGGGCCCTTCGACCTCGAATACCAGGTCCGCTTCCATGATCATATCCAACTCGGACCGCTCGAAATCTTCGCCCCCAAGCGCGGTGCAAACGGGCCCCAGGGCCGCTTCCTGCGCGCCTTCGTCCACGGAGTGTCCGCCGAAGACGGCAGCCTCAAGCTGCGCGTTGCTCTTCCCGTCATCGCCGTCTCGCCCAAGAGAAGCGGCGTTCGGCGCTGGCAGGCCCTGCACGACCACTTCCTCGAAACTGGCGAGGGGCTGCTGATCCCGATCGCCACCGACGGAGGAATCGTCCAGGGAAGCCTGAATCTGGTTCGCGAGATCGAAAACGTCAGAAGCCATTTCCTGCGGCAATTCGGCAGCAGCCCTCGGCAGGTGGACATGGTCGCCTACGGCTTCGCCGGGCTTTCGGCCAGGCTCTACGGCCACACATCCCCGGTCTTCGAGACCAGGAGGCTGCTGCTGCTCGGCGCTCCGAACCGAGGGACCCCGCGAGCCCTGGTCGAGACTCGCTCGGACGTCGGCGCCCGGCCGATACGCGGCGGAATCCAGGCGCCTGAGGAGCTGGGCTACAAGGCCGCGGACGAGCAAACCGCGCGCTTCCTCGACCTCTACAACGAACGAATCACCAGCTCGCGAGCGACAGCCCTCTATCTCGTGGCCGGCACTGGCGGGCGACGCGAGCTCGATGACGTGCTTGACTGCGCCGAACACGATGGGCGTGTCTGCCTGCAAAGCGCCCTGGGACAGGGCCTCGACCGGGGGATCTTCAGCAACCCTCGGCGCTTCATCCTCGGCTCGGACCACAACAGCCTTGGACGCGACCAGGAGTCACTTGCCCTCATCGAGCGACTCGGCCTCGGACGAATCCTTGGAGATGACGAGGAGGAGGAGGCCGGAAACGCGGAAGATGGAGGAGGGGCTGGAGGCGGCGGCTCCTCGATGACCCTCGGCAAGGTGGGGCAGGGCGAGCTGGCGCCCGGCGACGCGCGCGAGATCCCCTTCGTCTCCGACACATCCGGTTCGATCATCATCATCCTGAACTCCGAGGACAAGGGCCCGCTCAACTTCCAGCTGAGAACCCCGGGGATGGACATCGAAGACGAGGGGATCACCGGCGAGAACGCGGCCGAGCGCGGCTTCGTCTATGAATCCTACAACGACGGAGAGGGCACCAACGTCATCTACTTCAAGACCGGCTCCGGAGAGCACGGCACCTACCTGGGCAAGCTCGACAATCCCGATGAGAACCCCGACATCAAGTACACCATCGAATTCCACCTGGAGAGCTCGATCTACCTCAGCAGCGAGCTGGACGGCTACGATGTCCCGCTGGGCTCCACCCCGTTGCTGACCACCGAGCTCGCGGACTCCCAGTTGCTGCCCGGCGGAATGGAGGTGACCCAGAGCGCCCGGGTCTTCTTCCCCGACGGAAGCCTCTCCCTCATCGACCTGAACGACAACGGCGAGGAAGGCGACGCGCAGGCTGGCGACGGCGTCTATTCGTCCGTCCTCCCCGAGAACTCCCAGCCGGGCTATTACATTGTCGAGATCGAGGCCTCCGACACCGAGGGAGACTCCTTCCAGCGAGCCGACACCCTGCAGCTCCTCGTGCGCTCCGACCTTGCCTCCCTTGGCGGAGAGTACGAATCCGGCGCCGACGATGTGGGGCAGGGGGGAGACGGAGGAGGCGCGGGAGGCGGAGAGCTCAAGGACAATCTCTGGGTGCGCGGCCTCCTGGATGCGAACCGCGGCGGCGATCTGGTCGTCCTGGGAACTCTCACCGATCTCGACGGCAACACCATCGCCCAGGCCGGCTCTCTCTACTCACTGGAATCAGCGGCGTCGGAGGTGGGCTTCCAGATCGACTTCGATGGCTACGAGATCTTCGGCTCGCGGTCCGATGGGCCCTACCGACTCACCAACGTGGAGGTCATCGATGCCGGGGTGGGCTTCATTCGCGCCGACCTCGCCGACGACGTGCACACCACCAGCGCCTACAGTTGGAGCGAATTCTCTCTCACCGGTGGGCTGCTCTTCCTTCGCGGGGACACCAACAATGACCAGCAGGTGGACATCAGCGACTCGATCACGCTCCTGAGGCATCTCTTCACCGATCCGAACACGGCCCTGACCTGTCGGGACGCGGGCGATGCGAATGCCGATGGCGCAATCGATCTCAGCGATGCCGTGAGCATCGTCAACTACCTCTTCCTCGGCCAGGGCGGAGGTATTCCACAGCCCTACCCTGATTGCGGACAGAACGAGAACCTCGGCTGCGAATACTATCCGTACTGCCGCTGATCGCCGGGAGCGCTCAGGCAAGCAGCCCGTGACAAACCTCGCCGAAGACGTCGGTGAGACGGTAATCACGGCCCTGGAACCGGAAGGTGAGGTGTTCATGGTCAAAGCCGAGAAGGTGCAGGATCGTGGCCTGCAGATCGTGCACGTGAACCGGGTTCTCAGCCACCCGGAAGCCGAGCTCGTCGGTCTCTCCGTAGGAGATTCCCGATTTCAGCCCACCGCCGGCCATGAACATCGAGTAGCAGTCCGGGTAGTGGTCGCGGCCGAGCACCTTGCCGCCGGAGGTGCGGCCCTCCCTGAAGGGGGTTCGCCCGAACTCGCCGCTGAACACCACCAGGGTCGATTCGAGCAGGCCGCGGCGCTTCAGGTCGTTCAGCAGGGCCGCGACCGCCTGGTCGGTACCGCTGCATTTCCTGGTCAGGCCGTCACGGATATCCTCGCGCGGGTTCGTTCCGTGAAAATCCCAGCCCCAGTCAAAGAGCTGGACGAAACGCACGCCGCGCTCAACCAGGCGGCGGGCCAGCAGGCAGTTGTTGGCAAAGCTCGCGGCCCCGGGCTTGGCGCCGTATTCTTCGACAATCTTCTTGGACTCCCGGGAGATATCCATAGCCTCGGGAGCCGACATCTGCATCTTGAAGGCGAGCTCAAACTGGGAGATCCTGGTGCGCGTCTCAGGGTGTCCCAGGGCTCCGAGCTGGATCTCGTTCAGCCCACGGATCGTATCCAAGCTCGAACGCCTCAGCTCCCGGCTCATGCCGGGCGGGTCTGAGAGATAGAGCACCGGGTCGCCCTTGGATCGACATTGAACGCCCTGGTAGACCGAGGGAAGAAAGCCGCTTCCCCAGGCTGTTTTCCCCGCGCTCGGATTGGAGCCTCCGGAGACCAGCACGATGAAGCCGGGCAGGTCCCGGCTCTCGGAGCCGAGCCCGTAGGTGGCCCAGGCCCCCATAGAGGGCCGCCCCATACGCGGGGAGCCGGTGTAGAGCATCATCTGGGCGGGGGCGTGGTTGAATTGCTCGGTGTGCATTGACTTGATCACGGTCAGGTCATCGGCCATGGCCGAGAGCTTCGGCAAGGCGTCCGACATCCAGATACCACCCTCGCCGTACCGCTTGAATTTTCTCGGAGTACCGAGCAGCTTGGGAACTCCGGAGGTGAAGGCGAAGCGTCTGCCCTCGAGATAGTCCTTGGGACACGGCTCTCCGGAATGCTTGACGAGCTCCGGCTTGTAGTCAAAGAGATCAAGGTGCGGCGGGGAGCCGGCCATGTGAAGAAAGATGACGTTCTTCACCGCCGGGGCAAAATGCGGCTGGCGCGAGGCGAAGGGCTCAAAGCCCTCGCCCTCACCGGCCAGGGATTCCTCAGCCGAAAGCGAGGCGAGAGCCATGGCGCCGAGGCCCATCGAGCAATCACGCAGGAAGTGGCGGCGGGTCGGGGCGAGAAAATCACCGGGAAGCGCCTGTTGGGAAAATAGGTCTGTCATGGCCTTGCTATCGTTTCATCCAGGTTCAAGAGAACATTGCCGACGACCGCCCAGGCCGCCAGGTCGGCGAGGTCGGCCCCCTCCGGCGCCGCTCCGGCATAGGAGGTCGCCATCTTCTTCGCCTCCACGGGGCTGGAAGCAAAGAGCTTCCGGCTTTCATCGAAGAGATCCACCAGCAGCTTCTTTTCTTTTTCTCCGGGCGGGCGCGAAAGAACCAGGCGGAAGCCGAAGGCCGCCTTGTCGGCCGCGCCGGCTCCGCCTTCCGTCAGCAGGCGGCGCGCCAGGGCCTGTGCGGCCTCTACATAGACCGGGTCATTCAGGGTCACCAGGGCCTGCAGCGGCGTGTTGGTGCTGATGCGACGAATGGTGCAGAACTCTCGGCTGGGAGCATCAAAGGTGACCATCGAGGGATACGGAGAGGTTCGCCGCCACTTGGTATAGAGCCCGCGACGGTACTTGTCGCCGCCAGCACTGGTTTTCCAGTCGGTCGAACCGCCAAAGGCCGCGTTGTTTCCAAGCGCTGGCTGCGGAGGACGAACGGAGGGTCCTAGCATCTTCCGGTCAAGGAGGCCGCTCACCGCCAGCGCCTGGTCTCTGATCATCTCAGCCGACAGCCGCAGACGCGGCCCGCGGGCGAGCAGGCGATTGCGCGGATCTTTCGCGGCAAGCTCATCTGTCACCCTCGATGATTGCCGGTAGACCCTCGAGGTAACGATAAACTTCAGCAGTTGGCGAATGTTCCACTTCTCACGCAACAGGTAGAGGGCGAGATGGTCGAGGAGAGCCCGATGGGAGGGCTTCGCCCCCTGGAGTCCAAAGTCTTCGCTGGTCTCCACCAGGCCG
>DODI01000486.1:0-3764 GCA_003509045.1 Planctomycetota bacterium
CCCAAAGATGATGAAGGCGAAGTGATCATTAAAGGCCGCTCGCCGCAGCAGATCCTGACCCTTTTCGGCTTCAAGGGAGTCAAAGGGGTCAGCGAGTCGCAGAGGGCGAACTACCGGCGCACCTTCGGTTTTACCGATACAAACCGCGACGGAAAACACTCCCGGAAGGAGTACGTCGAGAATGGCCGCTACATGACTCCCCAGGCCCGCGCGGGCATCTTCCAGGCCTCGGACTCCAACAAGGATGATGTCGTCTCAGAAGATGAGTATGTCGAAAACCGGATCATCACGGATGAAGCCAAGGAGATCTTCAAGGCGATGGACGCCAACAAAGACAACAAGTTGACAGCGAAGGAACTCCTGGCGAGCAAGAAGATTGCCGACGAAGAGCTGGCCGGTGAGGTCTTCAAGGCCCTCGATACCAACAGCGATGGCTCGCTGGTGATCCCCGAGTACCTGCGCGTCTGGGGCGTCTGGGCACGGAGCTGATCTAGAAGCTGGCTCACTGGACCGGGACTGATCGAACGGGACCCTGGCGGAAAAACCGCTGGAATCCCGCTTTTTTTATGCCGTTTTTTTATTGGCCCCGAGCTTCTTCAGCATGTCCTTGACATCCGAAGCTTTCAGTGTTTTTTTGAGGGATTGTATTCGGCTCCGGAAAGCCCGGATCATGGTAATAGCATTGAACTTACGCCCCTTGAACACGGGGCTCCCCAGGAGTTATCGAAATGGGAATTGACGCAAAAAGCGTAAAAGAACTTCGTGAAAAAACCGGCCTCCCGATGATGGAGTGCAAGCATGCCCTCGAAAAGGCGGATGGCGACATCTCACTGGCAATTGACGAGCTCAGAAAATCCGGAGCCAAGGCGGAAGCCAAGCTGGCCGGAAGAAAAGCTGAGCAGGGCCTGATCGGAAGCTACGTATCCGACGACGGCAAGCTTGGAGCCCTGGTCAGCGTCTGCTGCGAAACCGAGCCGGTCGCCAATAATGAAGATTTCCAGAAGTTCGTCCAGGACCTGGTCGCGGTAATCGGAGCCGCCAAGCCCGCCGACCGCGACGCTCTCCTGGAGACCCCCATGTCCGGAGGCGGCAGCGTCAAGGATGGCGTCACCGAGCTGATCAACCGGCTGCGTGAAAACATCTCGATTGGAGGCTTCTCCCTCATCGAAGCCGACGCCGTTGTCCAGTATGTCCATTTCGACAATCGGAAGGCCGGCATGGTCGGTCTCGCCGGCGGAAGCGTCGCAGATGAAGCGGTGGGCACCCTTGGAAAAGACCTCGGCATGCATATTGTCTTCTCGGTACCGCAATGTCTCTCGCGGGACAAGCTCGATCCGGAGGTCGTCGCCAAGGAAAAGGAAATTCGCCTGGCCGCGGCCCAGAACGACGAGAAGAACGCCAACAAGCCGGAAGAGATCCTCGAGAAGATTGTCGAAGGCCAGGTCAACAAGTTCATCGCCGGGCAGTGCTTCCTCGAGCAGGAGTTCATCCGTGACGACCAGAAGCGCTCAGTGGAGGATTCGGTCGCGGCGAGCGGAACCGGAGTAACGGTCACCGACTACTGCTACATCGCCACCGACGCGGAATCGTCAGAAACCGAGACGGAAACGGGCGAAGCACCACCGGCCGAAGTGCCCGCTGAGGAAGCACCGGCTGAAGAAGAAACTGGGAAAGCCGAGGGCCCTGAAGAAAGCGAAGCTTAACCTCCGCCCTTCCTGAGGGCGCCGCGCTCCCGCTTGCACTGTTCCCACCAGCGATTGAGTTCCTTTGCCGCTGAACGCTTCGCCTCCGCGTCGTTCAGCACCGAGTACTCGAGCTCGATCCCGGTGAGTCCCGACAGGGCCTCCATCGCATCCAGGGCAAGGTCGTCGCTTCCGGACTTAAACCGCTTGATCAGAAAGGGAGTGACATCCACGAGCTGGAGCTGAACGACGATTTCTCCCAGGTCGCCCAGTTCGCTCAACGCGCGCTCGCTGTTCTTGACGAGCTGCACAAGGAACTTTCGCTTCTCTTCATCTCCCCCCTTGAGGTAAGCCGCCGAGGCCCAGACCTGATGTCGGAGATCATCCGCGTCCAGCAACGAGGCCACCTTCCCATCGGTATCGGTGGCCGCGTCCACTCCCACTCCTGCCAGGGCCTTCAGGGCCTCGTCCCGAACCCCGAAATCTTCATCATCGGCGAGCAGCAGCAGGGTCTCAACTCCGCCTGGCTGACCATCACAGAGCTTGCCGAGGATCGCGGCGACATGCCTGCGTTTCCTCGTGATCGGGTGCTTCGCCAACTCGAGCAGCCTCGCGAAGCCATCCTCTCCGAGGCGCCCGAGTACACGCAGGCAGATCTCTGAGCCGAGCTCGAAATCTTCAGGACGGCGGAAGAAGAAATCGCTGAGCGTAGACCTCAGGGCTTCGGAGTCGCTCTGCATAAAAATCCGCTCGGCGTTGACCCAGGCCTTGCTGCCGGAGAATTCACCGCATTCCTCAATAGCGTAGAAAGCGAGAACCACCTTATTCGGCAGCTCATTGTGCTCCCAGGTATATTGCTTCTTGATAAAGTTCAGGCTCTTCAGGTAATTCGGCCTCCAGGGATTCTCGGGCGGGCTCTTCTCAATCCCCGCCAGCTGCAGAGGCTCAGCTGAGCCGCCGAGACGGATGGCCGGCTTCGGGCTGAAGAACCTTCCCCTGTCGACGATCTCAAGGCGAGTCCCGCCCTTCCTCACCCTGAAAGGCCCCTCGCCCGCTGGCGGGCCCGCGGAGAAGACAAACTCCCAGCCTTTCCTGGTGTAGTAGGCTCCCCAATGCCTGTTCGGATCGTTGGCCATCTGGTGGTAGACAGCCTTGGGCGATTCAAATGAAGGAGCGAACCAATAGCGCAGGTCCTCGACGTCAAACTCGGGTATATACATCAGCTCGAGCGTCAGCTCATCAAGCAAACGCTCGCTGGAAAAGTCCACCTCTCCCTTCTCGCTGGAATGATCCTGGTCGCTCAGCTCTGTCACAAAAAGAACCCGGTAAGAGAAAAAATCGTCCGCGGCAGCACGAGCCGGCAGGATATCCTAAGAAGTGCTCTTTAGGGTTCAATAAAAAAACTCTGCGGATAGAATCCCCTCTATAACTCTCATGTACCGCTGGTGGATCGCCTACAAATATATCTGCTCCCGTTTCATCACCGTCGCGGCCCTTCTCGCCGTGACCCTGAGCGTGACGGTATTGATCATCGTGGTCGCCGTGATGGAGGGCTTCCGCAGCGAGATGCAGGACCGGATCCGGGGCACCACCAGCGACATCGTCGTTGAGAGCAAGATGTTCCTCGGGCTGGAAAACCCTGATGAGATCCGCAAGAGCTTGGAGCAGGTAGACGGGGTAGAAAGTACCGCGGCCTTCGTGCAGACCTTCGCGCTCTATACTTCCCCCTCGGGCCGCGGCACCGAGGATATGCTGATCACCGCCGTGGATCTCGACAACGAGACCTCCAGTAAAGAGCTCGATGCGATGCTGGAGGCCGTACCGAAAGAGCCCCGATTCGACAGCAGATTGCCAGCCGGTTTCGAACCTTACCGGGAGCGTGCCCGCAAGCTGTTTAATGCCCAGCCTCGAACCTCCCGTAAACTCTTTTCGGAGAAATGGCTAAAGAAGGATCTCTGGGAAGCGCAGGGCGTGGCTCCTGAACACATGCCGGAACGCTTCCTCTGGCGAACCTTGTTGCCGCCAGTCGTCATCGGAGTGGAGAGCGGCCGGCTCCCGGGATCCGTCATTCGGCTCACCTCG
>DODI01000052.1:0-17684 GCA_003509045.1 Planctomycetota bacterium
GCGGCTCACCGAGCCATCCTTCCAGTGCCAGTCGTTCTCCAGCCGCTGAGGGGGCTCCAGGCTGATCACCCCGCGGCTTGCCGGCCCGCAGCCCTCCGGCGGCTCCGCCCCACCCTCGGGTGACATCGCTAACGGGCTTGGCGGCCACCAACGCTGGACTTCGGCCGGGTCAAAGAGCTTGCTCCAGACCAGCCAGGCGTAGGTTGGAATCGAGGCCTCGAATCGTTGTGGAGATTTCGCGGCGGCCTTCGCGTAGTCGAGGCGGAACTCGGGAGCGCCGTCCTCGATAAAGGTGCGCAGGGTCGGCAGAGCGGTCCACCACCAGTTCGGCTGGCTGTCGCTGGAGGTCCAGACCGGACAGCGCTCGGCGCTCTGGGTGACGGTAAGCTCGGTCTGCTCGAGGTTCGATTCCAGCTCGTAGAGCACAGTGGTTTCAACCTCATCTATAAACCAGCGGTATTCCAGGCGGGACAAATCTTCGATGGCGAGGATCTCGAAATTACCTTCCGTTTCCCTGGCCGGGTAGACGGTCTTTCCGCTGAAGGAATAGATGCCTCCCGGGCGCAGGTCCAGCTCCGCCTCATCGCACCACCAGGCTGTCAGCTCCTCGGGCTCGGTCAGGGCGCTCCAGACCCGTTCAGGGGGGAAGAGGATCTTTTCCCGGCGACGGATTTCCCAGGCGCCGCGGCGTTTTTTCGAAAGGCTTGAGACTTGGATCAACGGCATGGCATCAACGAGGCCTTCGTTTTCGGGGACAATCTTCGACCGGCATAACCTATCTCAGCCGGCCTGGCAGGAATCATCCTCCGCCCCGATTGGGATCCTGTCGAGTGTTTCTTTCCGGGCGAGGCCGCTCAGCTCCCCTTCTTGTCCGCCGTATCCACTTCGCCGCCGCCGGGATTCTGGCCCCGGGGTTTGAGCGCGCGCGCCAGGATCGCCATCAGGAGCGACGCCGCGGCGAAACAGGCGGCCACGGTGAAGACCGCCTTCAGCCCACTGCCTTCGCTGATCCTGCCGCTGAGAGCCGTTCCGGCGCCCATGCCGGCGCCGAAGGTGAGGATGAATTTCAGGCCGTAGATTCTTCCCCGCATACCGGGAGCCGTGTAGCGGGCGAGCAGGGTGTTTTCCACAGGCTGCACCGCGAACATGAAGAAGGCCATCGCGCTGGCGCCGATCAGCAGCCGCACACCGTCGAGCATTCCGCTCAGGTAGATCAGCGGAACGGTGCCCGCGAGGATGATGACGTAGAGGCCGCGGCCCTCACGGTTCTCCATCCAGTGGCCGGCGGCCACCTGCCCGAGGCCTCCGATGCAGAAGACGATGAACGGTAGATAGCCTTCTCCGACGATGCCTCCCAGCAGCTTGGAATTGTCGGCCCCAGCGGCGAGCCGATCCGGCAGCATGGTGATGATCAGGCTGTAGTAGATGCCGCCAAAGAGCATCGCGGTCAGCAGCAGGCCGACGACCGATCGGCCTGCGCCCGGCGCGCGGTTCTCTTCGTCAGCCGCATCGATGGTTCTTTTCCCTCCCGTGTTGGAGAATCCCAGCAGAAACGCCATCACGATCATCGGGGCGGCGAGGCAGATGAAGGCCCAGCGCCAGTCTCCCGTCCAGTGGGTCAGCTGCCTGGCTGCCAGAGGGCTCAGGGCGGTTCCAAGGCTGCCAAAGAGGCCGTTGATACCCATTGCCTTCGCCGGTCTGCTGATTCCCTTGGAGATCAGCGCCAGGCCGACGGGATGGTAGATGCTGGTACCCAGCCCGATGAGGGCGAAGCCGGTGGCGAGCTGCCAGGTAGTGCTGGCGAATCCCGTGACCGCTCCGCCGACGGCGGACAGAAGGAAGAAGGCTACCAGCAGAGGCTTCTCTCCATAGCGGTCGCTCAGCCAGCCGGCGGGTATGGCGCCGACGCCGAAGAGTACCAGGCTGATCGAGGCCAGCGAGGTCAGCTCCTCGGCACCCAGGCCATCGAAGGAGCTCCTGATCTCAGGCTGGATCGCCGTGAAGAGGTGAATGTAGACATGTGTCATCGCGTGCCCCATGCACGTGAAGAGCAGGATGTTGCGTTGGATCTTCTTACCGTTGTCCATTTGTTCGCTCAGAATTTCTCCAGGTAGGCGACGAGATCGGCGATGGATAGAGGCTCCAGGCCGGAGAGGAGTCCCGCCGGCATCAGCGACAGCGCCCGCGTTTTTGACTCGATAATCTCCGAAGGATCCAGCCGTCGGTAGCGTCCTTGCCGGGTGATGGTCACCAGGGCGTTACGAGCGGAGTAGACCTGGCGGCCCTGCACCACCTCGCCTTTCTTCAGGATATATTCCGTCAGGTAGTAGCGTTTCGTCACCATCTTGTCGGGCAGGATGATCTCGGTGAGGAGGGCTTTTTTCCCCAGCCGTCGGGCGGCTCCGCGCAGGTCGGGACCCACTCGCTGTCCTCCGCCATCGAGGTGGTGGCAGCTGCCGCAGGAGCGGGCTTCGAAGACCTTCCTGCCGCGTCCGGCGTCGCCGGATTTCCAGGGGACGGTGGAGAGGAGCTCTTCAACGAGCTTCTCTCCGGCGAGCTGGCCCGCGAGGAGCTCATCGAGCTCTCTTTTTCGCTCCGGAAGGGCCTTTTCGATCCACTTCCGCCAGCAGTCGAGGGCCGCTCCCTGGCTCTTTTTCACGCCGGTCCGGTAGCCGCAGTCCGAGTCCGTGAGCTTTTCGAGCCGACGAGCGAGCTTATCGCGCAGACCCAGATGGGTTGGGTCGGAGTCGGCGAGATGGATCCAGCGCACCAGCTCAAACGCTTCGCTGGACGGTTCGGCGGGGTTTGCCAGCCGATCGAGGCCCTTCAGGGCCGTCGATACGAGCAGCAGGTCGTCGCCGGAGAGCGCGTCGAGGAAGAGCTCGCGGTCGTTGGGCGCGGGAGCGCGGGAAAGACCATCAAGGGCCCGGCCGCGCAGATTTCTCCGCCCGGCAAGCTTTCTGAGAAGGTCCTGGACCGCGTCTCGGTCCTTTTTGTTGGATTGGGAGTTGAGATAATCGAGGACCTTGCCGATGGAGGCGGCGTCTTTCGGAAGGGGTTTTTTCAGCAGGATGGCGGCGGCTTTGACGCGCGTTTCCTTTGCGGCCCCAGCGATCATGCCGAGATGTTCGGGGTCGCCAAAGCGGGGATCGGCCACGATGACGGCTCCAAGCTCCCGGTGACGGTGCAGTAAACGCTCCCAGATCGCTCGCGCGTAGGTGTTCCACTTGTTGTCCCGGCCGACTCCTTGTGAGCGGATCTTGGCGGGCAGGTCGAGGCCGATGCCAGCGACCTTGCGTATCGTTTCAGCGGACCACTCACCTTTCAGCCTTGCCAGGCACCAGAGCAGGAACATGTCGTCCGCGGCGGGGGAGCTGGCCGCGGTGTCGGCGGCCATGCGCGCCGCGAGCCCGGGAGAGCTGGAGCCCAGCTTGCCCGCCAGGCGACGAGCCTCGATGGTGAGGCGGTGGTCGCCGGTTCCGGCCAGGGGTTCGATAGCGCCCAGGGTCCGCTTTACGGCGTCCCGGCGGCCTGAGAGGTCTACGCGGTCCCATTGGGTGTCGAAGGTCGCGTAGCGCGGATCTGCGCCTGCCTCGAGGCGGTCGAAGGCGGCGTTGATGAGCCGCAGGGCATCGAGGCGGTCTTCTGTTCCCGTGGTCTTTTCGGCAAGAAGCTCGAGGCCGAGCTCGAGGCTCTCCTCGGGCAGCTCTCCCCGTGCCGTGGCCCGTGCCAGCGCCCAGCCGCGGACGATTTTTTCACCGGCCGTTTTCGCCGCCGGGAGACGGGCGGGGTCGAGATGCGAGAGCGAGGAGATGACGGCCTGCCGCAGTCGGCGGTCACTGCTGCCGGAGAGGTGGAATACGGCCTTCACAAGGGCGGCCGAGTCGGGGGTTTCCCAGAAGCGCGCGGCGCTTTCGACCGCGTTGCGCTGGACAAGAGCCGAGTCGTCCTTGACCAGGGGCTCCAGCTCGGCGGGCTTGCCATGAACGCCGAGCCAGCGGGCCGCCTGCGCGCGGACACTTGCGTGAGGGCAGCTCGCCGCCAGGCGGGAGGCGAGTGGGGCCACCTCATCAAAGAGCTCGAGGCAGACTTCCAGCGCGCGCAGACAGCGCCTGGGGGAGCCGCATTGCGCCGACCCCACGCCGAGACAGCCGAGAAATTCCAGGAAGGGCGCGCTGCCGAGCTTGCGGGCTTCGCCTTGCCAGTCCGCTCGCGACCAGGCGCTCAGGGGCTCCGGGGCGTCAAGCACCTGCAGCAGGGAATCGGGCGCTGTTCTGTTTTTCGCGGGAGGTTTCTTCTTAAGGCTGATCCTGTAGATCGACCCGGCCACTCCGCGGCCTCCCGAAGACACCAGCAGGGAGCCATCTGGAGCGGTCTCGATGTCGCTGGGCGCGAAGGAGACCCGTCCGTTGGTACGCAGGAAGGTTTCGGGTTCGGCCTGGTAGCTCGCCCCGGCGGCCTCGGGCCTGAAGAGGTAGATTCGCCCCAGGGTCCAGTCGAGGGCGAAGATGCCGCCGCGGTAAGAGGCATCGAAGAGCTCGTGATCGTAGACCTCTACCCCGGTCGGTGAACCGCGGTGCACCTCGGCGGTTGGTCGAACGCTGTCGAGAGCGTAGGTCGGCACCTTGCCGGAACCGATTGAGCGCCAGCCGCAGTCGGCGCCGGGGCTGAAGTGGTAGATCCTGCAGGAGCGGTACCAGCTCATGCCCTCGTCGCGTTCCCCGTCAGAGTCCCAGCCGAAGACCGCGCCGGTGGGGGCGAAGTCGAAGTCGTAGGCGTTGCGCATTCCCTCGCTCCAGACCTCGATCGAGCTTCGCCTCGAGGTTCATGCGGCAGAAGATGCCGGCGTAGTAGTGTTTCACCGGCGAGAATCCCTTCACGCGCGAGTGGGGGAGGCCGCAGTAGTTGCCGCCGAGGAAGTAGAGGCTTCCGTCGGGGCCTGTCCTGAGGGCGTGCGAGCCATGCTCGCCACCGGTAGAGAGCGGTAGGAGCAGCTTTGGCGGTCCGTCGGCGATGCCGTCCCCATTGGCGTCATCATAGCGTTCGAGCCCCCGGCCGCCGGTGGTGTAGAGCGCTGCGTCGTGGAAGACCATTCCCTGGCAGCCGCGTGCCGGGCCCTTGTAGAAGTCGACCGCTCGGTCGAGGATTCCATCGGAGTCGGTGTCCTCGAGCCGCCGGATGTAGCCCGGTCCGCTGACGTGGATCCGGCCGCGCGGGTCGAGCGTCAGCGAGTAGATGTTCGTAGCGAGGGCATCGCTGCCGATCTTCTCGATTCTGAAGACATCGGGGTCGGCGAAGAGGAAGCCCTTCTCCTCTTCGGCGGCAGGGGCTCCCTGCGCAAGGATCAACGTGAGGATGAATATCGGGCCGCTTGCGGTTCGCATGAGCTCAAAAGTCATTGGGTCTGTCGGTGATACGCGCTGCTCAGCTCACCAATGTAGCCCAGTGACGGGTTGCGGTCTACAGCACCGGTCGCTTCAGGGTGCTTGACAGTCCGATGCAGGTTACCTATTTTGATGGGCGCGATCTGAGTTTAATCCATCCAGACGAGGTAAACGGGTAATGAGTGAAATAGAGAGCAAGGTAGAGGCGGACCGCCAGGCGATTGCCGCCGCGCGCGAAAAGGGAACCGGGGCGACGCTGAAGACCTATACGAAGCTTTCGGGTCCCGGCTGGCTGCAGGGCGCCATCACCCTCGGCGGCGGGTCACTCACCGCGAGTCTCTACATCGGGATTATCGGCGGCGCCGAGATGCTCTGGCTACAGCCGCTGATGATGATCCTCGGAGTTGTCATGCTCAGCGCCATCGCCTACGTCACGCTTTCTACCGGAGAGAAGCCGTTTCGAAGCATCAACCGCCACGTCAGCCCGGTGCTGGGATGGAGCTGGGCGATCGCGACGTTGCTGGCCAACATGGTCTGGGCGATGCCGCAGTTCGCGCTCGGCACCGCCGCGCTCGAGCAGAACCTGCTCTCCGATGTTTTTGGGGGAGATTCGGGAAAATACTACGCCACCTTGCTGCTGTTCGCGGTCGCGGGTGGAATTCTCTGGCTGTATGACGCCGGGGGCAAGGGAGGGAAGTTCTTCGACATCCTGCTCAAGAGCATGGTGGCGGTGATCGTGCTCTCCTTCTTCGCGGTGGTGGTTTCGATGGGCTTCAGCGGAACAGGGATGACGCTGGGGGAGATCCTGGCTGGATTTATTCCTGACTTCAGCCTGTTTACCGAGCCGGCTGAGAAGTTCAGGGTTGCGCTTGAGGCGGTTGCCGCAGAACAGCAGGAGTTCTGGCGGGACAGGATCCTTACCCTTCAGAGGGACATCATGATTACAGCCGCGGGAACGGCGGTAGGTATTAACATGACCTTCCTGTTGCCCTACTCGATGCTGAAGCGCCGTTGGAGCAAGGATTTCCGCGGCCTGGCGAGCTTTGACCTTGCCACCGGGCTCTTCATTCCCTTCGTGCTGGCCACCAGCTGCGTGGTCATAGCCTCGGCGTCCCAGTTCCATGGTGAGTACGACAAGGGCCTGGTGGGAGAAGCGGACAAGACCGAGCAGTCCGCTAAGTTGGCGGGAGGATACCAGAAGGGAATCGATGCCCGGGTCAAGGCCCTTGGGTCGGAGGTGGAGATCTCCGTGGCAGAAAAGAAAATCTCCTCGATGCTGGTGAAGCGCGATGCGTGGCAGCTTGCCGGTTCACTCGACAAGCTGACGGGGGAGGGTTCGGGTTCCTCTCAGCTTATCTTCGGCATAGGGGTTCTGGGCATGGCGATCTCGACGATCATCATTCTCATGCTCATCAATGGTTTCACGATCTGTGAGATGTTCAACCTGCCGATGAGCGGAACGGCTTACCGGGTTGGGAGTTTTCTTCCCGGGGTCACCGGCGCGCTGGGTTTCTTGTTTCTCTGGGGTGATTCCGAGTCGAGGCTGGCACTGGCCATTCCAACCAGCGTTTTCGGGCTCTGCCTGCTGCCGCTGGCCTATATCACCTTCATTCTGTTGATGAACAACAAGAAGGTGCTCGGCGACAATATGCTGCAGGGAGGCAAACGCACAGCGATGAATATCGCCATGGGGGTTGCTTTCATGGCGGCATCGATTGGCGCAGGTTTCGCTATCTGGAGCAAAACCGAGTTCTACTTCGGATCCGGCTGGTACGGAGTCGCTGCCGTCGCGGTCCTGATCGCCCTGGCGTTCGTGTTTCGCCCGAAGGCTGGAGACGCGGTGGAGGATGGTAAGGCGGAAGAGGTCGCGGCGGAAGATCCCCCGGAGGAACCAGGCGAAGAAGCGTAAGGGTTTTCGAGAACGATCGCTCAGTTCGCCTGGCGGCCCCCGTCCGGTTTATCCAGCAGGCCGCCTCGGTCGCGGGCTTTGCCGCTTAGGCCGCGGCGAATATTGAGCTTGCGACCATCTTTCATCCCATCGGCGTAGCCGCGACTGCGCGCTACCCCGGAGCCCGAGACGCTCCGGATGCGCGGATTGAGATTGCGATAGTACTCGGTGAGCCGGGTGTCGCCGACCCAGACCAGGCCCTGCTCCTGTTCGAGGGTGTCCTTCTGGCGTTCGAGCTTCTGCTTGAGGCCCTGGAGCAGACCGGCAAGGTACTGGAGCCGGGTGCCGCGAAGCTTCTTTTTCGTCGTCGTGGAGGCCTTGTGGGCTGCCCAGAGGGGTTCTGAGGCTCCAGTCACGTAATCGTAGACGTAGGAGGCGATCTCGAGGTTCTGCTTCGTTCCGCAGATCTGCAGACGCTTGCCGGGCTTGTCGCGGGACGGGTCGTAGGAGTAGGTCCAGATCGCCAGCACGAAGAAATATTCCTGCAGGATATTCGACAGGACATACTGGTACTCCTGCACCCGGGCGGTGCAGTCGCCGAGGTAGCGGAAGCCATAGTCGCGTTCGCCTGCGAGATCCTCGAATTCGAGGTTGTACTTCAGCAGATATTTCTGCGCCAGGCGCATGGCGGTGGCGGCCTCGTGCTCGTTGGGGCTGCCGGCGAGGGCGAGCAGCTCCTTGATGCGTCCGAGCCTGCGGTCCTTGTCGGCGGCGGAGTCTTCCAGTTTTCCCATCGCGGCGCTACCGGCTTTTGCGGCAGGGTCGCAGCGCAGCAGGTCGCAGGCCTCCTGGAATTCCTTTCCGTGGGGAGCCGCGGCGCCGAGCCCGAGGTGCTCCTGCACGTATTGGTGCGCCATCTCATGGCGCAGGGTCTCGAGGACGGCTTCCCATTCGTGATCGAGAATGTGGCTGCGGCTGATCATCAGTGTCCTCCGGTTGCCATCCCAGGTGCCGAGCTTTCTTTTAGAGTCGCCGATGCGGAAGACGGGGCGTTTCAGGGCGCAGCCGAGGTACTGGTAGTTCACCTGGTCGTAATGCCAGGCCAGGCGGGTCAGCCAGGCGCGTTCGAGCGCCTCGGGAAGGACACCCGGGCCGACGCTCAGGTCTTTGCTCTTCTGTCTTTCAGCCATCGGCTCCTCGAATTATCGCTCAGGGCTGTGATGCCAGTGAGAGCTTAACGCCGCTGGGAGGCTCCGGCAAGGCCCGCTCTGCCAGGCGTTGAGCTCCGGCAGGTTCTTCTCTTTTTCGCGGGAGCCGACTATACTCATGGCCACTTGAACGGAGCCTGTTTATCTGATGGAACTCTACATCTACGAAACGCCCGAGGGAAACGTCGCCGACTTCCGACCCTACCTCGATGGTTTTGACCATTCCTTCTCCGATCATCGGGAGCTGCAGCCTTCCGATCGACGCTTCGAGAAGGTGAGCAACCTGAAACATCCCACCTACCAGTACGACCTCGCCGGCAAGCTCCGCTTCATCGGCCTGGCGGCGGTCAGGTGGAAGGAGCTGATGGTCTTTCCTATCTCCTGGGACGGAGAATTCGTCCCGGTCGAATGGGGACAGCCGACCGGGGACCCAGCGTCCTGACAGCCCGCCCGGTCGGCTCTGCAGGGGTCGGCTCTTCAGGGACCGCCTCTTTGATCCTGGACTCCGCGTCCACCTGCTTGACTGCCGTCTCAGTTTCTTCATTGGGATTTTGAGCGGGAGGCTCAGGCAGGCCTGTTTCCACTTCGGGAGCACCTGTCATTTCAGGCGGGAGTTCGGGAGCGGCCGCTTCGATCATCACGGCTGTCGCCGGTTCTGCTGCGAGAGCTTCAGAGAGAGCCTTGGGCTCGTCTAATATCTCGACCGCCTGCGTCTCCTCGGCCGGAGTCTCCGAGGCCGTCTTGACGGTACGGCTCGAGTCCATAGCCCAGGCCCGCGGCCGGGTGTCCCTGCCGGCAGAGAGGCCCGCGAGGAGGGCGAGGCTGATGATGATGCTCGAGATCAGCGAACTGACGACCAGGGCATAGTGGTTTTCGAGCAATTTGCTTAAGCGCCGGGTCATTTGATGATTACCCCTTTTCCAATTTTCGTGCGGAAGTATAGACTGGGCGCGGATAGTATCCCGCCTCCGGCGGCTTCCTCGCTTCCAGGAGCGGCTCCTTTTTTACCCAACTTCCAGGCGACTGAATATGCCCCGGAAAAGACCCACTCGAAACTCCGGCAATCGTTACGTAGACGAAGCCTCTATGGAGGAACTCGACCAGATTCGAGCACCTCTTTACAGGGAATTGGAAAAGCTCAGCAAAGAGATCTCCTACCAGGCCGGCAGGGACTCGCATCTCTGCTGTACCCGCAAATACAATCAGATGCGCCTCTCTCCGCTCGAGGCGCGCTCCATCGCTATTGCGTTTCGGGAAAACCCCGAGCTTCGCAGAGGATTACCAGCAGTTCTCGACCGTCTCGAAGAGTCCCTCAAGGGGCTTTCCGATAACGGCGAGAGGCAGGCTTTTGACTGCCCCCTCCTGGAGAAGGGAAAGTGCATGGTCCACAACATAGCCAAGCCGGTGGGTTGCCTGGCCTGGCATCCCAGGCAGTACAGCGATCCCGAGGGGGAGTACGGGTTTACCGGGAAGGGCTGGGCTGCCTTTTCCTCCAGGGACGGTCTCAACGACAAATACCTGGGTCCGGATTGGAAGCTGCGAGTCATTCCGCTCTGGCTGAAGAGGGTGTTTTCCCGAGAGCTTAACTACAGGGCTCGCTCGGCGGAGGCCGGGGGGACGGGTGCCCGGCGAAACCGGAGCGGGAAAAACAGGGGACGGAATTGAACCGCGGGGGTACGAAGAGGGCGAGGTCTGAAGAAGGCGTCCTGGTTTGAGCGGTCGGTAAGCGCGGGAGCGCTTACTTTCTACTCTTGGACTTCTTACCCCAGCGCTTTTCTTTTCCACGAGCGGGCAGAGAGCCGTGGTTGGCCCGTTTGCTGCGCCAGCTGAGTTTTCCGTTACGCTTGCGATGTGCCATTGCTACCATCCTGTGCGACTGCGAATAAGGGCACGAGACTAACAGTCACGGGGCTCCGCGACAAGTACATTCTCCTTCCTGAAAGCCCGATATACATGATCTTCGGAACTTACCCTTTTTCATGCGGGAAGCGTGCTTGTCAACGGAGCGTCCAATCGTGCAGAATTCCGGGCGTCAGCGAGGCGATGAGGCATTTTTAACCCCTCCTGGGCATTTATCGGCGAGTGAAACGATAGAAAGCGAGCTCTTCATGATGGAAGAATTTCGAGTTTCCGCGGTCCAGATGGACGTGCGCCTCGGAGAAAAGGATGCCAATCTCGAGCGCATGGATTCCTTCGCCCGGCTCGCAGTCTCAGAGGGAGCCGCCCTGGTCGTTTTTCCGGAGTGCTCACTGACCGGCTATTGTTTCGAGTCGCGCGAAGAGGGATCCGAGTTCGCCGAGCCGGTGGGAGGTCCCGCTGTAGAGTCCATGACAGGGCTCTGCCGGGAGCTGGATATTCTTACGGTCTTCGGTTTTCTCGAGAGCGAGGGGGACAGCCTCTACAATTCCCTGGCCCTTGTCGGGCCGGATGGCCTGCTCGGCAGCTACCGCAAGGCCCACCTGCCGCATCTGGGTATCGATCATTTCGTTGATCGGGGAGACAACCTCACCACCGTACACGAGACGCCGCTGTGCCGCCTTGGAATGAATATCTGCTACGACGGGGCTTTTCCGGAGAGCGCCCGCCTGCTCGCTCTCGCTGGAGCCGACCTCGTGGTGCTGCCGACCAACTGGCCTCCCGGCGCCGAAGAATTCGCCAGCTACGCGATCAACACCCGCGCGCTGGAGAACGCCATGTACTACCTTTCGGCCGACAGGGTGGGAGAGGAACGGGGCTTTCGCTTCATCGGGTTGTCGCGCATCTGTGATGTACACGGAAGAAACCTGGCCGAGGCGGATGGCGAGTCCGAGATGGTCCTGACGGCTGCCATCGATCCCCTCCAGGCCCGCTGCAAGCGGATCGACAGGGTTCCGGGCAAGCACTGGATCGATCGCATGGCGGACCGTCGGCCGGAGCTCTATGGCCCGCTGGCTGGGGAAGACCCTCGGGCGGAAAATTGAGATCTTTTAGATGTCGACCTTGATCCGGGGTCTGGGAGACCACAGACTTCCCGAATGAAGAACGAAGCGGAGAAGATATTCGAGGCTCTCGGTGACAGCGGTCGGCTCACCGTGTTGACCGGCGCCGGGATCAGCGCCGAGAGCGGCATCTCCACCTTTCGCGACAGCGGCGGTCTCTGGGACCAATATGAGATCGAGGATGTGGCGACACCCGAGGCCTACGCGGCGAATCCATCCCTGGTGCAGGACTTTTACAATATGCGCCGAGCCCACCTGGGAACCGTTCAGCCCAACGCCGGGCACCGAGCGTTGGTCCGCCTCGAGGAGCTTCTCGGTGACCGCTTTACGCTGATTACCCAGAATGTCGATGACCTGCATGACCGGGCCGGCTCCCGACGTCTTCTTCATATGCATGGCGAGCTTTACAAGGCCAGGTGCGCCGACTGCGGCGTGGCGGTTGAGTGGCGCACGGATATCTCCGTGGATGACCGCTGTGAGAGCTGCTCCGGTTCGATGCGGCCGCATATCGTCTGGTTTGGCGAGCTGCCTTTGTACCTGGAGAGGAAAATTCCGGAGGCCTGCGCTGACAGCGCGGTTTTCTTCAGCATAGGAACCAGCGGCATGGTCTATCCCGCCAACACGCTGGTTTCGCAGGTGAAGGCGCACGGAGGGTTCTGCGTCGAGATCAACCTCGAGAAAACCGCCGGACTGGGTGTTTTCGATCTCCAGATCGAGGGTAAGGCAGGGGAGACTCTTCCTCTCCTGATCGCGGAGCTGGAGGCCCTTCTGTGAGCCTCGGCAATCTCCAGGGGATGTATTCGGACCTGTCGTTTTTTGTCGAAATGAGCGTTGGGATCTGTGGTCTCGGACTCCTGGTGCATACAATACGGGAGGTTTGTGGGCGGCGTCCGTTATGTATCGTTGAGGCGCCATGATGATTCTCCGGGGAGGTTTTCTCCGGCCTGGACTTGGAAAAATATGAAACGCAAAATACTGACAGGTATGGTTCTCGCGATCGCGATCGTGGGGATCATTACGTTCTTCTTCCTGAGAGATTCCGGCAGTGGTGATTACGTCCTGGGGGGCGTTGACCAGCAGGGCCCTGGAGTCGAGTCCGCGGCTGAGACCGCAGGGCCAGGGGCCGGTGGAAAGCCCGAGGCCGAGATTTCGGGGGAGACCGGCGAAGAAGAAGAGACGGCCGGAGAGGAAGAGGAAGCTACCCAGCCGCTCCTGGTCGGGAGAGTGGTTGGCGAGGGGCAGGGAATAGCTGGAGCCAATGTGCGGCTCTATTCGACCGGAGAGATCGAGGTTCTCATGAACCGGGTAGAGCGCATCGTTCCCCAGGGGGGACAGATGCCGGACATACCAGCTCTGCTCGAGGCGGTGAGGGGCGAGCTCGAGCGGTTCAGAACAATGGGAACGGTGGTTACGACCGATGATGCCGGCCGGTTCGAGCTGCTCGAGGGCGCCCCCGGAGGCTACTTCATCCTGACCATAGCCGATGGCTGGATCTTCAAGTACGGGGACGTGGTCAGCATCTCCCCTGAGAGAACAGCCGAGGTTACCATCCAGCTGGAGCGCGGTAGCAGGATCAGCGGCCGGGTCGTCTCGACCTCGGGCCAGGGCATTCCCGGGGCTACCGTTGTCGCGGAGTACAGACCGCCCGGTCTCCCCGGGGTCGGCAAGATCGTTGGCCGCGTGCTTCGCATGGTCAACGGAGAGTTCCTGAAGGGTCCCTTCTCTGCGGTCACGGCAGAGGATGGCGGCTTCTCGCTCGACTCCCTGCCGCCGGGCCTCTACGACCTGGCCGCCAGCACGATCGAGGGCGTCGAGAGTCGCCTCGAGATGGTCCAGAGCGGGACCGATGGAGCGGTCGTGGTTCTTGGCGGACCGGCCACCCTGCGCGGCTTCCTGGTCGATGATGATGATCTCCCTGTCGGGGGCGTGGTCATCGACCTCGAGCCCATCGAGGAGCGGATCAGCCTTCCTCCGATGGCGGCCGGCTTCAGCGACCTCGCCAATACCTTCAATCATTACATGGGCTATTTGCCCGAGAAGACTCTCTCGAGCGCCGATGGCAGCTTCATCTATCGCCAGCTGGGAGCCGGGAAGTACCGCCTGAGCATCCAGCAACCCGGCCTCCTGCCGACGGTGAAGGAGGCGACGGTCGATTGGGAGGAGAATGTTTCGATTGGGCTGGTCAGGGTCAACCGCGGGAAGAAGATCTCGGGCATCGTGCGCTCCGAGACGGGCGCTCCGCTCGCGGGGGCGACCGTTATCGCCTCGCCCGAGAGCAGCAACTTCCTGACCATGGGCTCGATGATGAATGATTTTGCCACCGGGCGCCTGCAGGTGGACACCGGCGCCGACGGCACCTTCTCCGTTACCGGGCTGCGCCGCAAGCGCTACAAGCTGAACGTCACCAAGCAGGGCTTTGCGCCCGCCAGCAAGAAAAACATCATGGCCGGCGCCGAGGAGCCGGTCGAGCTGGTTCTCGCGACGGGGCTCACGGTCAAGGGCCGGGTGCTGATCGCCGGCAAGGACAAGCCCCTGGCTGGAGCGAGGGTGGAGGCCCGGGGAGTGAGAACCGTTTCCGACGACGATGGTTATTTCGTCCTCGAGGGCGTCATCCAGCGTGATCCTGATGAAGAAGGCTTCGGTCCTTTTGGCGGAAATGGAGGCGGCTTCGGCGGGCGAGCCCGTGGACGGCCACGGCAAGCCGAGGCCGGGGATGAGGATGAAGATGAAGAACCCGAATCCCGCGCCGACCTGGATTTCAGCGTCACCGCCAGGATGAAGGGCTACGGCGGCAGGCGGGTTGAGCTTCTCTTCGACGATGTGCCCGACCTGGTCGAGCTCGAGCTTTCTCCTGCCCCTGCGATTACAGGGGTCGTCTACGACCCGGAGGGCAACCCGGCTCCGACCGCCCTCGTGCGGCTGAGCTATTCCTTCCCCGAGGAATTGGAGAGCCTGGGATTTTTTGATACCAGCATGATCTTCAAGGCGGTCACGGTCAGTGATCGCAACGGGCGCTTCAGCTTCAGTGATTTTTCCTCTTCGGAAGACAGCGAGTATCGAATAATCGCCGATCACGTTTCCTACGCGCGCGGCTATTCGGAGACCTTTTCCTATTCCCCCGAGTTCGATCCCGACAACCTGGTCGAGATCCAGCTCGAGGCGGGCGGCGAGATCGCAGGGCTGGTCACCAGCGGTGGGCAGCCCGTGGCCGGGGCGACCCTGCGCCTGCGGCGGCGGAGCCTCAGGGAGAGATCAACCCAGGAGCAGATGTTCACCAATATGCTCGGGCTGCCCAAGGGCGGCGAGGAGGCCCGGACCAACTCCAAGGGCGAGTATTCCTACAGCAACGTCGGTATCGGTCAGTACACGCTCAGCGCGGAGGTCTCCGGCTTCAAGGAGTCCTCCGAGGAGGAGGTGGTGATCGAGGGCGGCGACAGCAAGGCGCTCAACTTCGACCTCGATCCGGGCGGAAGCATCTCGGGGACGGTTCTCGATGCCGCCGGCACGGTGCTCGCCGGCGCCAAGGTTCGCCTGCTGAAGCTGGAGAACCAGTCCGAAGGCTTTCGACGGGCCCAGAAGTACTTCGGCGGCTCCTACAAATCGACGGTTACCGAGGATGACGGCACCTTCAGTATCGATGGGCTTCCCGAGGGAGCCTATTCGGTGATCGCGGAGAAGGGAGGCTATCGCCAGGAGGAGCTGGAAGGAGTGAGCCCGGGAGATGATGGCGTCCGGATCGTTCTTGTTCTCTCCGCCGCGCTTCTCGGGCGGGTCACCGACCAGGCCACCGGCTCGCCGCTGACGAGCTTCCGGCTCACGCTCCAGCATGAGGGCTCCTCCAGCAGGTTCCCCTGGGGCGGCTCGCGCGAGATCAACGACCCGGACGGACGTTTCAAGAGAGAAGATCTCGAGCCGGGGCGCTACGAGGTCAAGCTGCGAGCGGCGGGCTACGTTTCCTTCTCTACCGAGCTGGATATCGCCCAGGGCGAGCGCCTGGAGCAGAATTTCTTCCTGGTCCGGGCCGGCCGCTTGGGCGGAGTGATTACCGACCAGGCCACCGGCACTCCTCTGCGCGGAGCCTTCGTCAAGCTTGTCCCCGACACCCGTCCGCTGTCGGCTCAGAAGCCGGCGAAGGAGCAGGGCATCGCGAAGGTGGGTGAGTCGGTCGAGGCCGAGACGGTTGACGAGGCGAAGGAGCGCGAGGAAGATACCCGCGCAATGTACGATTACTACAACAATACGAATCTCGGCGGCGCTGAGAAGACGGCGGCGGATGGGAGCTTTCTCATCGATACGGTTCCCTCGGGCCCCCAGAGAGTCCTCGTCAGCCATCCGGACTATGTGCAGTCTGAGGGCCGGGTCGAGGTCGCTCTCGGTGACGCGGCGGAGATGCAGTTCAGCCTCTCGCCGGGAATGTATATCTCCGGCCAGGTCCAGGATGAAGCAGGAGAGGCTCGCAGGGGAATCGTTGTCTTTATTCGCGGGGCAACCGAGGAGAACCGGTTTGTGCGCAAGGCCGACACCACCGATGCGGAAGGGAGCTTCAGGATCGAGGGGATCGCCTCCGGCCGCTACAGGGTGTTTGCCGTCGTACGCGGCGGTGGAGCGCGCTCCGAGTCGCAGGTCATCAACCTCGCGCGCAGCAAGGATGATTTCCAGCTGGTCCTGCCGGGTTCGAACCGCTGATCCGCGGCGGCGGCCGCAGGCGAGTACAGGAATGACCGACGAGGATACCCAACCAGCCGAGCCGCCCCGTTCCGCGCTCGAGCCTCCCGCGGGAGACCCCACCTCGATCTTCGAGGCCTTTCGCGGTGTCCACTCGACCGAGCTGCTGACCGCGGCCGTGGCCCACTTCGAGATCTTTACCAGGCTTGAGGGAGGCGCCCTGGATGCCGCCGAGCTGAGGGAGATGATCGGGTTGGGCGAGCGGCCCTTCGTCGTCCTGTCTACCGCATTGAAGGCCCTGGGGCTGCTCGCCGCCGGTTCCGCGGGAGAGCTCGAGTTGACGTCCCTGGCGCGGGAGCACCTTCTCCCGGGGCGTGATTTTTATGTCGGAGACTATGTTCGGCTGGCCGCCGACAATCCCTCCGTTCTCGCGATGGTGGATAGCCTTCGAGCCGACCGCCCGCGAGGCAGCGATCCTGAAGAGGGCGGGGCGGCCTACATCTACCGAGACGGGATCAAGTCTGCGATGGAGGACGAGGAGGCGGCGCGTTTCCTGACCATGGCGCTGGCCGGCAGAGCCGCTAACGTGGCGCCGCTCCTGGCGCGGGCGGTCTTGCTGGAGGGCAGCGAGCTCCTGCTCGATGTAGCCGCCGGCAGCGGGATCTACAGCGCCGCGCTGCTGCAGGCCAATCCCGGCCTGCGGGCCATCGCCTGGGAACGCCCGGAGGTCGTCAAGGTGGCGCTCGAGCTTGCCGGCGAATACGGTCTCGGCGACCGGCTGGAATGCGTCAGCGCGGACATGTTCGTCGACGAGGTTCCTCCGGGGGTTGACGCCATTCTCCTGTCGAACGTTCTGCACG
Organism: Planctomycetota bacterium; assembly: GCA_003509045.1. Taxonomy (GTDB): domain Bacteria; phylum Planctomycetota; class UBA8108; order UBA8108; family UBA8108; genus UBA8108. Next base: position 16,984 of record DODI01000052.1, read on the forward strand.
ATTGGGATGTTCGAGAATGCCGTGAGCTGGTGACTCGTCTGGCTGCGGCCCTGCCTCCGGGAGGGAAGCTGCTGGTACACGATGTTTTTCTCAACGATGAGCTCGATGGCCCGCTGCCGATCGCCCTCTATTCGGCTGCGCTCTTTTCGCTGACGGAGGGACGGGCCTATTCAGCGGCTGAGTATCGCTCCTGGATGGAAGAGGCGGGGCTCCAGCCGGGCGAGCTCACTCCTACGCTGGTTCATTGCGGAGTCCTTACGGGCGTAAAGGTCTGAGACCGTCACTACAGACTCCGTGCGCAAAGCAGCGGTGTTGCTCTCAATATGCGTCGAGGGTTTGGAAGTGCGGCGGCGGCCGTTACTTGCGCTTTTCGACGTGCCAGGTGTGCTTGCGCAGCCTGGGGCAGTATTTCTTCAGGCGAAGCTTCATCCCGCGACGGCGAGAGACGAGGTAATTGCGTTGCCCGCTTTCCTCGCAAGTCAGCCAGACCTGTTCAACGCGTTCTTTCTTTTTGGCCATTTCCGTCTCCAGAAGCTTTATTCAAACAGAAGAGCATAATGCCCCGGGCACCTTGATGCAACGTCCTGTTGGTAAAACTGGCAGGAGAATATGAGCCGGAGCTGGGGTGAAACCAACTCCTCATGTTCCGAAAATCAGCTCCGGGGGTCTAATTAGCGACGAAATTCACCAGGCTGTCGGGT
>DODI01000074.1:0-4861 GCA_003509045.1 Planctomycetota bacterium
CCCCAGATGATGCCGTAGTGCTCCTCGAAGCCGCGCGAGACGGGATAGGTGGCGGGGTCGGAGAATCGCTTGCGGATCGCCTGGTTGTTGAGGAATTTCATGTGGTCGCCGGGGCCCTCTGTCAGGGAGAGGTGCCACTTGCCGACCATGGCGGTACGGTAGCCGGCCTCGCGAAGCACCTCGGGAATGGTCACCGTATTGGCGGTGAGGAAGCCGCGGTAGCCGGGCTTGCCGGTGTCGAAGGTCATCCGCCCGAGGCCGGCCTGGTGGGGGTAGAGCCCGGTCAGGAGCGAGGCGCGGGTCGGGCAGCAGCGCGAGGTGTTGTAGAAGTTCGTGAAGCGAACGCCGCCGCCGGCGAGGGCGTCGATATTCGGCGTCTTGATCTCGCCGCCGTAGCAGCCGAGATCGGACCAGCCCATGTCATCGACCATGATGACGATGATGTTGGGGCGGTCGTCAGCGCGGCAGGGGGAGGCCGAATATGCGAGTCCAGCGAGCAGAAGAACGAAGGCCGGGACCGCGCGGATCAGATGGCATGGATGCATGAAAGAGCTCCGGGCGAGGTGAGTCACAGACAACCTGAACAGGTTAGCTCCTCAACGCAATGGAAGCCACAACGGGCTTCAGCCTTGAGTTCGTCCGCGTCCGTTTCCTCTCCGGGTAAGTTCTTGACAGGATGGGCCCTTGGGGGAATTGTATGTAATCCCCGGGAGGGGAGAAGAGAAGATGTGCCACCTTAGCTCAGTTGGCAGAGCGGTTCATTCGTAATGAACAGGTCGCCGGTTCGACTCCGGCAGGTGGCTCCACGAGGCCCGCTCATCGTCCAGGGTGAGCGGGCCCTTTATTTGTCCGCCTCCAGGATGTTACTGGCGCAGGAGGTTCTCGGCGTGTTCTCGGATGTTGTTCGAGGGGTCGTTTCCGGCGATCCACTCGACGAGGTCGCGGGCGCTTCCATCGGCTGGATCGCGGCGGGCAAGGCCGGCGAGGAGCTCTCGGCGGACCTGGGTGGAGCTTTCGCCTGGCAGCGCCGCGCGGAGGAAGTGGTCATCCGTCTCGTGGGGGAATTCCGCCAGGATCTTCGCCGCCGCCGCCCGGACCGTCTCGGAGGGGTCGGTATTGAAGGCATGGCTGAGGATCTCTTCGGCCGCGGAGTCAAAGGTCTTTCGCAGCGAGCGAACCGCCGCGCGACGGATCCGGTCGCTGGAATCCGCGTAGGCCCTGGCGATCTCAGGGGGGGTCTCTTCGAGTCCGAGATTCCCGATCGATTCGAGGGCTGCTGCCCGTTCACCGCGCTCCCCGGCTGCCTTGTAAGCTTCGAGCAGGAAATCAGCGGTTCCGTCAAAGCGGCCCGGGTCGGTGTCCCTCACGCGATCGCCAATGGCCCCAAGCAGGAGGAGTGAGGTGTTCCAGATCTCGCCCTTTTCTTCATAGGCGTTGCGCAGGGTTTCATCGATCCCCTCGATTGGCGATTTCACCTGGGCGAAGGCGAAGAGGGCGGTCTCCCGCCGCTCGAAGGGAGAGCTCTCCGAGGTGATGATCCGCTGGAGGGCTTCCTGGGCGGCAGAGGTGCCCGCGGCTCCCATCGCGCCGATGAGGATGGCCGCTTCGTCTTTGCCGCAGGAATCTTCAGCGAGCTTATCCAGCGCGGCCGCGACGGCCTTGTCGTCGCGCTTCATCGCTTCGACCAGCTGGGCCATAGCGGTGGTGGCATCTATGGACCGGATTCCCGATTCGGCGATGATGATCCGGATATTTCTGAGGATCTCGACGGTGTCGGGGAGGTCAGCGGCGAGGGACAGCTTACCGGCTCCCTGCTCGGTGTCCGCGTTAAGATTCGTGCCCGTGGCGGCGAGGAGATGTTTCGTCGCAGGCGCTGATGATGGATAGGTTTTCCGGGAGGTGTCTACACGCTCAAAGAGGCAGGTGATCATCGAGCTGACACCCTGGGCGAGCCCGTTTAATTCGATCGAGAGCCTTTGCTGCGCGAGGATCGAAACGGGATGCGGGTCGAGCTGGATTTCGGTTTGTCCGCTGGATTCCGTCATCGAATCCAGGGATTCCCCTGTGGCCTCCGGGGTCTCTACATAGGTGTAGCCGAGCCTCGTCTTGAGGAGACGGACAAGATTATCGATACTGTTTTTCCGGTAGGAGGCGAGGTAGGTACCGGTGGTGTCCTCCTCTTCGACCTCCCATTCGGTCTTCGTGTGATCGTCCGGGAGGATGACCTGGAAGTGTGCCAGCAGGTCCTTCATCGAGTTGCGGGCGTCCGGTCCCGCGCTGGCGGGAAAGACCACCTTGGCGAACCTTCCCGAGGATTCGACCAGTACCAGGACTTCCGTGTTCATTTCTTCCTGGAGGCTCTCGTTTGACCTGGGATTGCCGAGCTCGCCTGATTTTACAATAGTCTTCACCTCGGAGAACTCAAAGCCGAGGGCCCACCCTGACTCGAGCTCCTCGTAGACCCTCAGGGACAGAATCCCGGAGGTGCTGTCTACCAGGTTCAGGCTCTGGGCCTCGACGCCGGGCGTCGCCATCGCCGAGATGGTGACATCTCGTTGGCGCTCGAAGCGGTAGCGAAGAAAATCTCCGCGGCTGTAGCCGAGTCCATGGGTCTTTTTCTCGTTGACCGGCCTCGGCTCGGTCCGGCTGGCCTTCTGCGCTTCGCGACCAGTGGACGGCGCCGACCGGCCCGGGTCGGAGACGGCGGCTTTCACCGTCCGATCCGGGCCGATCATGTCGTCGGAGCTCATGAGGAGAATGCTTCCCGCTACCAGCAGGAGGGCGATTGAGAGCGCAACCAGGAGGGGCTTGCGGTTGCCGGTAGTTTTGACTGTTGGAAGTATCATTCGAGTGTTCATGAGTTCTTCGCTTTCTTCAATGATCAGGATTGGTCTCAGAGTGAAAGAAGGGTCCGGGAGTAGCTTCCGCGGGAATAATTGACAATGGTTATTCCCCCGACCTCGGACCATCTCCAGCGCCAGTTCCTGACGTCGACCACGAGTCGAACCTTGATTCGAACCGCCTCGACACTCAGGGTGACACTGCCGGAGACTCTTCCGTCGCTCCTGAGAGACATGCTCGAGCGCAGCTCCGTATCCAGCAGCCTCAAGGTCGCGCTGACGCCGGCTCGCGCAATTCCGACACTCAGGTAGGCGCCGGCGCTTCCCGTGGCCCAAGCTCCCAGCTCTCCGGAGATTCCTACCGGGTAGGAGGCCTTGAGCTCCAGGTCGGCGCTCATTCCGGCTCCGACGCTGACAGAGACGTTGACCGGAAAGCCGCCTACGAAGAAGGTCCGGCTGGCACTCAGCAGGGTGATGTTGCGCGACCTCGACCAGTTCTTGTTGGTGATCTCCTGGTCGATATCGATAAGAGTTGTCGATCCAATCTCGACGTGGAGGCTGATATTCGAACCATCCGGGTCATTGCTGACCTCCGCCTTGGCGTCGAGCAGGCTCCGGCGGATTCCGAAGACGTCGAGGTTGACATCGCCGCCGGCTTCCGCGCGGGCTCCGGGGGACGAGCACCCAGAGCTCGCGACAGAAGCTTCGGCCTCGAAGCCTCCGTTGACGGAGACCGTAGAGTTACCGAAGGAGAAGTTGTGGCTCTTTGTGCCCGTGCTGTTCCGGACACAGGGGGCCGAAGCGGTCGACTCGACAGGAATTCGGAAGGAGGGGATCCTGAAGTTCCATCCGCCCGCCGCGTTCGCGTGTGAATCGACCATTAAAACCGCCACGAAGAGGGTGGCGAGATACAGAGAAGACTTTGAATAGTTGGTTTTGCAGTTCATGACTGACTCCTGTTCGTTGGTTATGAGTTATTCAACTCAGACGGGTTAAAAATATTACTTAAAACGTTACGGTTAAAAAGCTTAGGGTGATTCCATCCTTTCTTGTCCCTTTCTGGATCAAACTGGGTAACTGTTCGCATATCTGGTGGGGGGCTGAACTGCCACGGTCTGCCAGTTTTCCCGGATTTTTTTTCTCCAGGAGCGCGATAAAGAAAAAACCGGAGCCCACCCTTGCGGGCGAGCTCCGGATGGGACAAGAAAATGCAGGCTAAACGGCTCTCAGGGACAGGTTGACCTGTCGCAACTGATGGTCGCTTCCGCCACGGCGCAATCGGGGAAGGGCGCCAGCGGATCACTCCCTGAGGCGAAGAGCCACTGCAGGATATAGACTCCATCGGAGAGGTCTACATTCCGGCTCGAATTAGCATCCGCGGCTTCGAGGCAGGGCGGCTCTGTGCCTCCTGTAAAGAGCCAGGAGAAGATTCCCATGGAATCTGAAATGTCGATGGTCAGATCGCCGTTGGGATCCCCGCGCAGGAAAAAGGCAGTGGTGCCCGGGGGGGGGGCACACCCGTCAGGCGTCCCGTTTTCATCGAGATCTTCGACGATGCCCAGGCCGATTGCGAGAAGATCAGGAATCTGGTCCTCATCGCAATCGTCCAGGTATACGGATGCGAGGGGGTTTTCATTCAGATCGACCTGGTGGGTCGTTCCATCGATGTCCCTGATCGCCACAGTATACCTGTCCGAATCGATCCCCTGTTCGATGAAGTACTGCAGCCAAACGAGTTGTGCCGGCGTGAAGAGTTCGAGATAGCCGGGGTTGTGGAAGAGGTGATCTTCTCCAACAGGGACTCCTGCAACCGAAACATTGAAGCTGTTTCTGAGGTCGATTATCAGCAGGGGGTCCCGGTTTCTCTGGCCGGGATCTACTCCCGCTCCGCCTCCATCCGGGCCTTCCAGGACAATACCGGGTTCGATAAGGAGTGGTACCTCGACCGGGACGGGCGGATCCACGGGCGGCTGCGGAGGCACGGGCGGCTGCGGATCCACGGGCGGCTGCGGAGGCACGGG
>DODI01000074.1:5195-13042 GCA_003509045.1 Planctomycetota bacterium
GGCACGGGCGGCTGCGGAGGCACGATTGCGCAACCGCAGAGATCGGGAGTCCGCCTGCACTTTGGATAAACAAATGGCCGACCGCCAGGCGTGAAGACGGAGTAAGAGTGCTGGATCTCATAATTCCCCAGGATGGCGGAGAGAACGTCGGCGCAGAATAGAGTACCGCTGAAGCGTCTGAGGGTTGCATTTGGGTAGCAGATTTCGAGAGTGCATGTTTCACACTCATCCGAGGTGTGGGAGAAGGCCTCTGATGCCGTCCAGGTTTGTCTGAAGTTGACGCCGACTCCCTCAATTGTGAACCCGCCTCCGACCGTGAAGCTCTCTCCGCTGGAAATCGTTGTCGTAGTGCCGCAACTGTAATCCGCTGAACCTAGAGGAAAGCAGAAGTCACCTCGCAGTTCGCCTTGACTCGTAAAGGTGCCCCAGCAAAGGGGATTACCTAAGCGCGGCGACCAGACATTGTCCCGGGCTTCGTAATCCGGCACCCAGACTGGGGGCCGAATTCTGTCCTGCGCGCCGGCAGATGTGGTGAGAAGTGAAAAGACAATCCCTGTGAGCAGGGAACAATAAGCGAGATATAATTTGTAACTCTTCATGGTTACACTCCTTGGAATACCCGGATGGAACCCGTGGGAATCTCCGGGATGGTTAAACTAAAGCCGCCTCGGACTTCGCGACGGCGCCTGTGTCTTTGCCTTCCTCCTTGGAAAAAAGTGAACATTTGAAAGCACCTGGCACAGAAAGAGCCGGCGCTCCTGCCGTATTCCAGGCGAACGGAAACCGTTTGCCATTTACGTAGGGATGAAAAACCAGCGGACCTGCCAATTTTTTTCTGAAATCCTCAGCGAGGCCGGGGTGCGGCTCCAGGTCATGAGGTCAGGAGACCCTGACTCTTCGAGGTCACATCCAGAGGCCTTACGGATTACTTGCCAGCGCCCCTTTTTTGCGTTTAACTTGTAATTGGGCTCGAAAATGACGCGATCGGTCTGTCCGCGGTGATGGTGACAGGCGCTGAAGGTTTTCTGTTAAGGAGGCCCGGGAGACCGGGCGGGCGCAGGGAATATGGTTACGCGTATTTTGAACGTTTCATTGACTCTCATTGGATGTTTGAGCATCGCCCAGGCGGCGTTTTTCGCGGCGCCTGTATCGGGCGCCGAGGTGACTCGAGAGCAGGCCCGGGCGGCGGCTCATGGTTTTATCGCATCCCATCCGGTTGACACCGCGCTGGAACTGACCGTAGGGGGGATCCGTGCGATCGAATCCTCCGGCGGTGTTTTTACCTTCATCGCCGACCTGCTTCCTCAAGGTTTTGTTGTCGTCTCGGCGGACACCCGGCTCGAGCCGATCCTGGCCTATAATTTTTCAGGTACCCGGCCTTTCCGCGACCTGGCCTACGCGCCCCTTCTGCACCTGGTTCTCGCCGATGTTTCCGTTCGCCTGCGGATGATCAAAGAGCGGCCGGCGGAATCGAGGGAGCGGGTGAGGCTCAATGAGCGGCGCTGGCGCAGCATTGAAAACGTTCCTGATGGTTCAGGGGCCGGCCAGGTCGAGACCTGGGGCCCTCTCCTGCAGCGCGAGCCGAATCCCAACAACAGGCATCTCTGGGGCCAGGTGCGTTCGGGTGAGGCTGAGGATTACAACTCCAGCTGTCCCCTGGTGGGCAATCCTCTGAAGACGGAAGGCGACCCCTTGAGGCCGTTGCTTCTTACCAGGCCTCCTGTCGGCGGTGCGGCGGTTTCCATCTGCCAGATCATGGAATACTGGCAGTACCCGCGAGCTCTCCTGTTTTTGACCGGGGAGGAAGGCGAAAACGGCGAGCCGCCCGGCGGGGAACCACCCGGTCAACAGGTGGGTGTGGAGGACATGGAACCTCCCGACAGCTACGAGTTCGCCAGGTGCATGCTGGAAACCGGCGGAGCCTGTCGATTGGATGAGCTGATTCGTATTCCCGAGGACGCCGCGCTGCGGAATTTTTCCACCTTCAGTGAGCTCTCGGGTGAATTTTCATACAACGCCGGTCTTTCCGAACTGGCGGAGAGCTTCTTCAAGATCGGTACCAAGCTGCAGACGCGCTACGGCTCGAGAGGGTCGGCTGTAGAGGCTTCGGCGGAGCGTTACCTCGAAGAGCTTCTTTTCGGCTCGGCGCGGCAGTCGGTAGATCCCACGGGTGTCTGGAACCAGTTGACCGCGAACATCGCCAGCACCAACATCCAGCTCGAGAGGCCCTGCCATCTGTCAATCAAGGGGCTCCGCCTGGTTGATCAGAAGCCGATCTATCATTCGGTGGTGCTCGATGGCTACAGATCGACCGGGGAATTCCATCTTACCTTTGGTTGGGATGGAACAGGCAACGCCTGGTATTCCCTGCCGGATATTCGTGTGATAACCGATCAGGATGACGGAGAGAGCGTCAGCTTCGACGTGATCCGGAAGCTCATCTACGATATCTCCCCCCAGCAAGCCTGGACCCAGCCCGGTGGGAACTCGAGGAACTCGTTCCAATCACCCTATGCGGCGCCGGTAGAGGATGAGCTGCGGAGCAAGTGGAGGGTCAGCGCCAACGCGGGCGGGGAGTTCAGGGGGCTTATTGTCGGACAGGGCAACACCATCTTCGCGACGGCCGAATCGCCTCCCGCGCTCTGGAAGATCAGCCAGTTTGGAGATGTTCGAGGCCGCCTGGAATTCGAGAACGAGACCGCCGGCATTACGGCTCCCGCCCAGAACTCGAGGGGGGAGATCTTCGTCGGCTTCTCCAGCGGCAGGATCTACAGGATCGACTCCGCCCTGCGCTTCACTCTTGTTTTCAGTGAACCCTCAGATGCCCCCATCTCCCCGGGCTCCCTGGCGGTCGATGAGGACGACGAGTTGTATTTCAGGACCGAAGGCGAAAATGGCAAGGTCTACAAGGTAAGCCGCACGGGCGAGCCGCGCTGGGAGGCCGCCGTGGGATTGTCGAATTCGGATTCGATAGCCATCAACAATGCCCGTGAACGTGTCTATTGCTCATTTTTTAGTTTTGCTACCGCCGAAGGTTACCTTCTCGCTCTCGACGCCGGGACCGGGTTGCAGGCCGGCCGTTTTACGACCCCGGCCGAGGGACCGGTTACGCTGGCGATCAGTGCGCCGTCGATTGACCAGGATGGCAACGTCTTTGTTTCCATAGCTGGCGGTCTTGCGAAGCTGGACTGGAACCTGGGGCTGCTGGAGAGCCGACGGGACCTTTCACTACCCGGCCAGATTCCAGCGCCTCCTTTGGTCCCGGTAATCGGAAACAGGGGCAACATACTTTTTCCCCATCTCAGGACCAACAATAAAGGCAGACCCTTCCAGGCGGTCAGCTCGCTCGACAGCAACACCCTGAGCACCAGGTGGGTATGGAGCCAGCCGGCGGATTCGATGAGGATCGTTACGGGGCAGGCCTACAGCGCTGTAAATGATGTCGTGCTGGTTTCCTTCTGGCGGCCCCCAGAGATTCCGGCCCGGCCCGAAGGTGATACCCAGTTGATCGCGCTGCGCGACCTCGGCGATAGCGCCGCGGAATTGTGGACGCATCTTCAGAGGGGAGGCCATTCCTATGGACTGGCAGGGGGCGCCGGAGCGACTGTTTACCTTTACGGAGCGGATTCAGATGAGGAGGGGCGTTTCATTTACGCTTTCTCTGAAGGGGAGAGGGGAAATCCAAGGGAGGCTGGAGGTAATTTTTTGAACAATACTCCGCCCGGAGCGGTTTCCCAGCCTTCTCCCGCCGACGGAAGCCTCGGTGTGGAAGGGGATCCGGAGGCTGAGCCGGAGGACTGTGGCAATGGAATCGATGACGATCGGGACGGGCAGACCGACTGCGCCGATGCCGAATGCACCGATAGCCCCCTCTGTCAGAATGTCCTCGCCGAGGTCTGTGACAACAATAGAGATGACGATCTTGACGGAGATGTTGACTGCGATGATGACGACTGCGACACCGACCCGTTCTGTGTCGGCCCGGGCATTGAGATCTGTGAGAACATGGTCGATGACGATGGAGATGGGGATATCGACTGTGAGGATCTCGATTGCGACAACCATCCCAATTGCATCAAGATTCCGCTAGGAGGTGATCCGGGCGGCAATCCGGTCGGCAATCCAGGCGGTGATCCGGGCGGCGGTGTCGGCGCTGGAAGAGGCGACGGTATCGGTGCTGGAAGAGGCGATGGTCCCCCGGTTCAGAGGACCGTGAGCTGGGATCTTCCGGAAGATTCCGATGACGACACCCTCAGCTTCGATGTCTGGTTGTGCGAACGCACCCTTGGCGATCAGCTCTTTGTGAACGTAGGCTACGGTCTCACGAACACGTTCTTTACCTTTGACAAGCTGAAGGCGGGGACCGGTTACCTCTGGAGGGTCGACACCACCGATGGCCAGGGCTTGACCGAGGGGCCGGTATGGGAGTTTTCTACCGTCAACGAGCCGCCTGTGGCTTCCGCTGTTGGGCCTGCTCTCGTTTTTGAGGGCGCCACGGTATCCATTGACGCAGGTGAGAGCTCGGATCCCGATGGCAGCGCGCTGCAGTTCGAATGGAGCCAGATTTCCGGCCCCGCTGTAGAGCTTGAATTTGATAATTACGCGGCATCTACACTGGGGGCGCTGCAGGGCAGTCCTCGCGTACAATTCCTGGCCCCCGCCCCCGCCCCCGAGGGGGACGGGGATGATCAAATTCTCGTATTCAGGGTGGTCGTCGGTGACGGCCTGGCGACGGATCAGGCCGACGTTACGATCACGGTGCGGCCGGCGCCGGGCGAGATTTGCGACAACGGCATCGATGACGACAAGGACGGCGATGCGGACTGCGAGGACACGGACTGTGAAGAGGCCGCTGATTGCCGCGAGCCTGGCGAGCCGACTTTCGTTCGCGGAGATACGGACTCCGATGGCGCTATCAACCTGACCGACGGAGTCATCCCGCTGCTCTTCCTCTTCAGCGGCGGCGACGCTCCAGGCTGCCTGGACGCCGCCGATGCCAACGACAATGGAGCCATGGAGATCACCGATGCGATCATCATCTTCGGCTGGCTTTTCACTGGCGGACTTCCGCCCGCAGCACCTACCCCGCTGAGCCCGGGCTACTCAGCGGAGGAGTGTGGGGTCGATCCGACAGAAGATGGGCTTGGCTGCGAGCAGGTGTCGCTGACCTGTGAATAGCGCAGTCGCACTCTGTGGCTTGATAAGCGTTTGCTAAGAGTGATAGCATCAGGCTGCCAGGAGTCCGAATCAACTCAAGCCGGTTAGCAGTGGGTATTGCATTGATCTCTGAAGAAACCTCGAACCCTTCTGATCCACCCGATAGTCTCGATGATTTCCTGAATCGTACTATTGAGCAATTCGAGGAGCTTACGCCCGATTTTCCCGAGCTGCAGTTCACCCTCGGCCAGCTCAGGTCACTGAAGGCGCGGGAGGACGCCAGCGTAACTTCGCCTGACGCGTCCACCATCGATGTCAAGCCTGGGGAGCTGGAAGCCGGCGAGGCCGGGACGTCCGCCGAAGGATCCGGGGGCTCTTCCGGTGACTACATCTCGATTCCATCAGGGGAGAAAAAATACGGAATCCGTGAAGAGGTCGGCCGTGGAGGCATGGGCAAGATCGTCAAGATCTGGGACCAGGAGCTGAACCGGTTTCTCGCCATGAAGCTGATTCTGGATGGAACGGCCGGTGATCCCGAGAGGGTGTCCCGGTTTGTCCAGGAGGCGCAGGTCATGGGCCAGATCGACCATCCGGGAATCGTGCCTATTCATGATTTCGGTGTCGATAGTGAGGGCAGGGTGTTTTTCACCATGCGGCTGGTAAAGGGGCAGGATTTCAACGACATCATCAACCTGGGCATCGAGGAAAAGGACGGCTGGAACTTGTCCCGCCTGGTGGGGGTTCTGATCAGCGTGTGCCAGGCTGTGGCTTTCGCCCATTCCCGGGGTATCGTTCATCGCGATCTCAAGCCGGCCAATATCATGGTTGGCCGTTTCGGCGAGGTCTATGTCATGGACTGGGGACTGGCGAAGGTCAAGGGTCGCGACGAGGTCGCCGATCTGCGCCTGAGGGAGAATGTACAGTCATCGGACCTGACGGTGCAGACCGAGAGGCGGCCGGAAGAGGAAGGCTCCTCGGACTCTCCACTGATTACGTTGGACGGCTCGGTGGTGGGAACTCCTTCCTTTATGGCTCCGGAGCAGGCCGCCGGTGATCTTGATTCAACCGACCAGCGCTCGGATGTCTATTCCCTCGGGGCGATCCTCTACGTGATCCTCACCGGCCAGCCGCCCTATCTTCCTCCGGGTACGCAGATCTCGCCTCGCGCGATCTGGGCGCGTTTGATGGAGGAGCCGCCGAAGCCCGTCCACCAGGTGAATCCAAAGGCGCCGCCGGAGCTGATGGCGGTCTGCGAAAAAGCCATGGGGCGGGACGCTGGCGAACGCTACGAGAACAGCCTGGATTTTGCCGAGGATCTCCAGAGGTTTCTCGATGGACGCGTCGTTCGAGCTTACCGCACCGGCGCTCTGACCGAGCTGGGCAAGTGGTGCAGGCGCAACCCGGTGCTGACCCTCATATCTGCGGCCCTCGTGGTCCTGGTTTGTATGTCCGCGATCATTTTCAAGCTGCAGTACGACAAGCTGGTGGAAACGCACGGCATCATCGCTCCTCTCAACGCTACGGTTCGCCACCGCGACCTCGTCAACGAGGAGAAGAGGCTCTGGCCGGCGGAGCCAGCGATGACGGTGGAGATGCAGGGCTGGCTTGACCGTGCGCGGGCGTTGGTGAAGACTCTTCCCGGACACGCGGACGAGCTTAGCAGGAGAGAGGGTGAACTGAAGAGGGCCGAGGAGTTCTACGGGGCCGGGACCGGTAGCGGAAGGGAGGTGGCCCCCGAGCTCCTGCAGGCAGAGGAACGCAGAGACGTCTCCAGGGTCCTGGTGGCGAACCTGGGGGATTTTAAAAAAGACATTATCGCCAGGGTCGAGTCCAGGTTGAACTTCGCCGGCTCAGTCCACCAGCGGAGCATCTCATCTAAGGAAGCCGCGAAAAGCTGGACCGAGGCGATCGCCTCGATCGGAGATGCCGGGGGGAAATATGCCGCTGGCGGACAGGGGCTGGCGCTAGAGCCCCAGCTCGGGCTGTTACCGATCGGACCCAACCCGAACACCGGGTTGTGGGAGTTTCTTCACCTGCAGACCGGAGATGGTATCGTTCCCGGCCGGGGCGAGGATGGGGAGCTGGTGCTGGAAGAAAATACGGGACTGGTCTTTGTCCTGCTGCCTGGTGGGAGGTTTTATATGGGCAGCTCGAGTCCTGAAGCTGCACTCAGGAACCCCGATCCCGATGGGGGTATGGATGAACGCGATGAGGATAGCCGGCCGGTGAAGGCCGACCTGGCCCCTTTCTTCATGTCGAAATACGAGATGGCCCAGGCCCAGTGGACTCGTATCACCGGCGCCAACCCAAGCCGTTACCAGTTCTACCCCCTCGGTCATCGGGAGGGACGGCTTCCGGTAGAAAAGGTTACCTGGCTTGATGCGCAGATGGTGCTTACCAATATAGGTCTGAGGCTTCCCACCGAGGCTCAGTGGGAATATTCCTGTCGTGGGGGGACCGCTACTCCCTGGTTCACAGGAGCCGGACCAGACAGTCTGGCGGGTTTTGCTAACCTGGCGGATCTGACGGCAAAGGCGGCCGGGGATAAATGGGATTCGATTGGAAAATGGGGCGAAAACAGCGACGGTGAGCGCCTGCACGCCCCGGTCGGTCCAATTCCGGGTAAGCCCTATGGATTTCGACCTAACGCATTCGGGCTCTACCACCTGCACGGCAATGTCTGGGAGCGT
>DODI01000573.1:0-2928 GCA_003509045.1 Planctomycetota bacterium
CTTGACGCCATCCTTCGTCTGGGTGAACACCACCGTGCCTCCCGCCTTATTCCCGGCTGTAGGCTGCATGACCGCCACCACCTGGGAAACGCCCTTCCACTGCGAGCCGTGCTTCTGATGCGAACCGGAAGCGCCCCGGTGCAGGATCCCCGTGCAGGACGTTCCGATGCAGGCGAAGGCCAGGAGGAGAAATGCAAAGCAGCAGCGCAAGAATGACTTCATGGTCAGGCTCCTTAATGTTTTAAACTTCTTGCCGATGACTCAATCAACACCCGCCCAACCGGGCGGGACCGGCCATGTTAAGACCTTTGGGGCGATGAAAACAAGGGGGCGAACGGCTTATCATGCCAGGTAGCCGAGGTCGACAAGGGTCTCGCCACAGGCCTCTTCGACCTCGGCCACCTGGTCGGGGTCCAGGTTTTCGCAATAGCGGCCGATTCGGCGCGAATGATTGTCCACGTAGTGGCGGACCTGCTTGAGGGCATGGTAGGAGCCCTCTGTCTCATCCTGGATTTTCCGGCAAAACTCGGCGACGGCCCTGGGGGCATCGAGGCCCATAAAGGCAAGCGCCTCTCCCGCGATAGCGAGGGGGCTCCTTACCAGGTTCTCATAGCAAACCTCCAGATAGCGGGCGCCGCCAAGAAGGGCTCCATCGCAACGGGCCGTCTCCACGGCGATCCGCCACTGGTGGGCGCAACGAATATGGTTCGCCTTCGGATAACGCTGCAGCAGGTCTCGCCAGCCGGGAACCTGCAGATGCCCCCAGTCATCGCCCCGGTTGCGGAACATGAGAGAGGCCGCGGTATCACGGCCGTCACGAATGATGTGGATAAACCTCCCCCAGGGAAAAAGAGCCGCGAGGAAAGGCAAGCGCAGAACGTGCTTCGGGTTCTTCTCGAGCAGCACCTCGCCAGGCTCTCCTCGCAGATGGCCGGAAAATTCGTCGTAGACCCGGCGGGCAAGCTCCGGGTCGGCGGCAGCCGCCTCCAGGCGATGGTCGGCGCCCTCCTCGACGAGGGAGTTCCAGGTCGGGCTGAGCTCAAAAAGATAGGTGACGGCGGGGTGGGAAGCGAGCGCCTCACCGAAGATGGATGTCCCCGACCGGGCGCAGCCCAGGAGAAAAACCGGACGCGGGATCAGTCTGCGCCCCAGGTCCAGGACGTCGTCTGGAAGGGTAGATATTTCTGCCATTTCTTTTCCACGTAATCCGCGCTGGGGCCGAACTCACGCATGAACTCTTCGCCCCAACGACGCTTGATCTTTGAAGAACGCTCCCTGCGCTCCACGAGTCGCCCCTCAGAATCTTTGAACTTATGCCACGCGTAACAATCGAGAGCGTAGCTCTTATGCCCCCGCTCACGCGCGGCGAGGCTCAGGTCAATCCCATAGCAATGAAAGCCCGGCAGCCCAGCGTCGAATTCGATGCCGTTTCGCCGGCGCACGCCCAGCAATTGTTCATCCAGCGATTCAACCTCGTGGGGAAGGGGCCCCTCGAAATGGTAACCGCTGGGGTCCGACCAATGGCCTCTAAGTTGTTTCTTCTCTCCTGCGATCACGCCCAGCGCCCCGACCGGACCGATGACGCCCCACTGCGGGTCCATCTCCTCCAGCTCCCGCAGGCCGCAGAAGAACCTCTTCTCCCATCCATCATAGAGATAGAGATCCTGGTGGACGAAGATAACCAGGTCGTTCTTCGCCCTGGTAAACGCCTCACTGTAGAGCGCAGAGATGCTCTCATAGCGCGAGTTGCCGGGGTTCTCCACCAGCAGAAGCTCGTGGCGACCGCCACGGGCAACCGGCGAGGCCAGGAAATTATTGCGGAGCTCCTCGTCATCGTTCACCGCGACCACGAAGCTGATGTCCTCCCCCGCGACAACCCCTTCTTCGAGCAGGTTCTCGCGCTCGAGGGGATCGTAGGCGACGTTATAGGAAAAATCCCGGGTCGTATCGTTTCTTCGGACGCTGATCCGCTTAAGCGGGTAGGCGTACTCCGAGCGCACCTCGATACTGCAGGTGTCGTAGCTTTCCCTCACACAATCCTCGTTCCAATAGAGGTAGCCGCGGTCTTCTCCGCAGATCCGGCGATGGGGCGGCAGATCGAAGAGGAATCGGCCGGGGAAGCCGGCAACAGCATCTCCCAGGAGAGTCAGGATGGTGGGGACGACATCGATTGTTGAGCAGGCGTGGGTTTCCCGCGCCGGAACCTCGTAATGCGCCCGGAGCACGGAAGGCAGCCAGATCGCCAGGGGAACGTGGGTCAGGTCGCCGTGAAGGCGCCCGCAATGATGAACCCGGCCGCACTCGGGCTCGAAGCCCTCGCCGTGGTCGCTCATGAAGACGACGATGGTCTTCTCGAAATCTACCAGGCCAAGAATCTCCTCGAGGCGCCTGTCGTAGCTCCGGATGCCCGAGTCGTACTTGGCTGTGAGCTCTCGCTTCTGTTTCTCGCGCCCGACCCCCTCCGGCGGCTCGCGCCAGATGTCGGGGCCGTCTCGCACATCCCGCAGCGCCGGGTGGATCTCGGCATCGAGCCAGTCGGACGTCTCGAGATAATAATCCCGACCCATGTGGTAGTCGTGTATCAGGTTGCTGTGAAAAAAGAGGAGCCAGGGCGACTCGGAACCCTGTCGCTTACCGAGAAAATCACGAGCAAGCTCGAAGGGGCGGTCGTGATCTTCACGGTGCACCCACTCGTAGCTGTCAAAGCCATCGTCCCAGCCGAAGGAGCGCCACTTGGCCGGGCGGCGCTTAAAGCCGAGGCTCTCGAGATATTCGGACGAGATCCTGTCCGAGACGACATTGCCATTGTTGACGATCCCCGCCCTCTCGTAGCTGTCGCCGAGGTAGTGGCCGAGCTTCGGCTTCCGGAACCTCTGGTTGTGGTCGCAAAGGCCGTGTCCCTCGGGAAGCTGGCCCGTGATAATCGAG
>DODI01000398.1:0-5497 GCA_003509045.1 Planctomycetota bacterium
CTGGGTGGCTCAACATCCCGGCAAGCCGCTAATAGGCTTGGTTTCAAACGCCACGGGACTAAACTGGATTTCATCATGCAAAGAACGGCGCTATCGGGCCGGAAGCCGGTTTTCCACCGCGGTACCCATGAAGCCACCAGCACGCAGATGAAACCAATGAAGATCCTCTATCGGCTTCTCTTGCTGCAATTGACAGGCGGCTTCCTCCTGCTCTCCCCGCTACAGGCAAGCCCCCAGGCCGAACAGGACGACGGGAGGGCCAGGAGCGGCCTGCAGGTTCTCTACGATTTCAGCCTCTCAGCCGGTCCCGTGGTAAAAGACCGCTCAGGAGCGGGAAGGCCCATCGACCTGGTCATCGGCGGCCCCAGCGCCGTTCGCCGGTCGAGCGGATCGCTCGAGGTCCGCAGCAATACCCGGATCCAGTCGGGAAAAGAAGCTTCTCGCCTGGTCGAATCCATCCGGAGTTCGGGGTCTGTATCCATCGAAGCGTGGATTCGTCCCTCGAAGACGACGCTCGACGGTCCGGCCCGTATCCTCACCCTCTCGAAGGATTCCACCAACCGCAACTTCACACTCGGCCAGGAAAAAGACCGCTACGTCCTGCGCCTGCGTACCACGAAGACCAGCTCCAACGGCCTGCCATCGGTGGACTCCAGCAATCGAAGCCTCACCCCCTCCGTAACTCATGTCGTCTATACGCGCGCGCGCGGCGGACTGGCGCGGATCTACATCAACGGCAAGAAGAACGTTGAAAAAAACATCGGGGGCTCCCCTTCCAACTGGGATGGAGCCTATCGACTGGCGCTGGCCGATGAACTCTCCGGGGGACGCCCGTGGCTGGGCACCTACTACCTGGTCGCGATCTACAACCGCGACCTCTCCCCCGCCGAGGTCGAGCGGAATTTCAAGGCGGGACCGGGAGTGGAAGCCTCCCCTGCGCTGGCCGCCAGGCAGAAGCTGACCGCGGGCGAGAGACTCTTCGATCAACACATCGCTCCCCTGCTGTCGCGTCATTGTCTCGAATGCCACGATGCATCGACGAAAAAGGGAAAGCTGAACCTGTCGGCAAAAGGCCCTGCCTTTAGCGGAGGTAAAAACGGAAAGGTCATCATCCCCGGCAAGGCCCTGGCGAGCTCCCTGTGGAAGCTGGTCGAAAACGACAAGATGCCCAGGAAGCGCCCCTCTCTTTCAAAAGAAGAAAAGAGACGGCTTCGGGAGTGGATTGACTCAGGGGCTGTCTGGGTGGGTGAGGAGATAGACCCCCTGGCCCACACCCGGGACAAGCGCTCCGGGGGAACCTGGCTGCAGCGCCTGACAATTGATGAATATATCGAAACCGTGCGGGATTCCCTCGGGGTCAATGTGGCGGAGGAAGCCCGAAAGATCCTTCCAAAGGACCAGCGGGCCGATGGTTTCAGCAATACCGCCTACAACCTCACCGTCGATCTGAAACATGTCGAATCTTACGCAAAGCTCGCGCGGATCATCGTCGAGAAGATGGACGTGGTGAAGTTCTCGGCACGGTTCGCGAAGAAACAGAAGCTGAGTGACGACGACATGCGCGACCTGATTGCGAAGATGGGCAGGTGGGTCCTGCGCGGCCCACTGCAGGAGCGCGAGGTTGTCTCCTATCGGGGAATCTCAACCACCGTCGCCAGCGCAGGGGGAGACTACAGGGAGTGCGTTGAGCTGATCATCGAGGCCATGCTCCAGTCACCACGTTTCATTTACCGGGTCGAGAACCAGCGCGGAGATGGACAGCTGTGGCCGGCTGGAGAGTACGAGCTCGCCTCCCGCCTGAGCTATATCCTCTGGGGAAGCTCGCCCGACCAGGAGCTGCTGAAAGCCGCAGATGAGGGGAGACTTACGGACCGAAAATTTCTCAGCTCCCAAGTTCGGCGTATGCTGAACGATCCCCGCGCCAGGAAACAATCATCCCGATTCATCGGAGAGTGGCTAAACCTCGGTCGTCTCGACAATATGGCCCCATCTCGCAAGCTCTTCCCCGGGTGGGAGCAGGAGCTCGCACAGGACATGCGGAGGGAGACCCTGGCTTTCTTCGATGATGTGGTCTGGGAGCAGAGACGTCCCTTCTGGGATCTGCTCAACGCCCAGATCACCTTCGCTACGCCCCGACTGGCGAAGCATTACGGCATCGAGACCCGGGGGAAGGGCCTGGTACGCTACGAGCTGGGGTCGGTACCCGGCCGCGGCGGCCTGCTGACACAGGGGAGCCTCCTGACCATCGGCGGCGACGAGGCATCGATGGTCACCCGGGGACTCTTCATCCTCACCGAGCTCTTGCGCAGCAATGTCAAGGATCCCCCGCCCGGCACTGACACGACGCCGGTTCCCGCCAGGCCGGGCCTGACAAAACGCTCCATCTCAGAAAAGAGGGTCGCTGATGCTTCCTGCGGCGGCTGTCATTCAAAATTCGAGCCGCTGGCTTTCGGTCTCGAAAAATACGACGGCCTCGGATCCCGGCATGACCGGGATGAGCATGGCAACCCGCTGCGTGAGGATGGGGAGATCTCTCTGCCGGGAAGCGGAAAAACCATTCGCTACCGTACGACGGAGGAGCTGATGGACCTGCTGGCGGGCAACGAGCGTGTCCGGGAGACCCTGGCCTGGAAGCTGGCCCAGTTCGCGCTGGGACGCCCTCTTCTCGGCTCAGACAGGCGCATCCTTGGAGAGATCTATGCCGCCGCGCGAAAAAACGGAGGGCGCTACCAGGACCTGATGACTGCAATTGTTCTGAGTGATCTGGTAACATCCACTCGAACGGAGAGCGAGTGATGAAACAAGAACCCCTCAGCCGCCGGATGATTCTCAAGGGCCTCGGCAGTGTAGCCATCGGCCTGCCGCTGCTAGAAGAAATGCTCGCGCCCTCCGCCCTCGCCCGACAGCAGGAGCTCCCGGTTCGGGCCTTCAACGTATTCTTCGGCCTCGGGATTCCTGCCCCGCTGCAAACTGAGGGTTTCAAGGGCGTACTCGAACCCCTCGAACCGCTGAGCCGCAAGCTGCTCATCATGCGCAACATCGACCAGGTCCGCTGCGATGAAAAAGGGATCAATGCCCACTTCGACGGCGCCTCGGGCGCCTTTACCGCCGAGGCGCCCAATGGCGAGGCTCGCTCAGGCGGACCTTCCATCGACCAGGTCATCCGAAGAGGTCATTATCCCAGGGGACTCCCCCCCGGTATGGTGCCCACCCTGATAGGAGGCACCTTCTTCCGGCGCAGCCGCATCAGCCGTTTTGTCCACAGCTACAACCCGGATGGAAGCGTCGCGGCGACGATCCAGGAAAAACCCCGAGCTCTCTTCGAGAGGGTCTTCGGCGCGATCACCGCTGAAAAGGGCTCCGATGCCCGGCGCCTGCATCTCAAACGCAGCGTCCTGGATTCGGTGGTAGGCCAGTACAGGTACTACACCGGCGACAGCTCTCCCCTGGGCGCAGCGTCGAGGGCACGTGTGGCCGACCACCTCGACCGCATAAGGGAATACGAGCAACGTGCCTACAGGATGAAAACAACCGACCCGAGAGCTCCCGCTCTTCCGGCCAGGTCCAAGCTAAAGCATGGCGGCGAGGCGGACCCCGGCGGCGAAGGGATTGACATAACGCTCGAAGAGCTGACCACCGAATGGCGCCTGATGGCTGATCTCTACGCGCTGGCGATCCAATGCGACCGAACACGCTTCGGCTCCGTAACTTTTCTCGCGGCAGGAGAACGAATACGGCTCAAGGGCGATTATCGATACGCCGGACGGAAGATCTACCAATTCGATGATGCGGCCCAGCACAAGCGCTCCGGGTCCGGAGGCTGCAGCCACGAATGGTGGCACCAGTTCAACCCGAAGAAGAAAAATGAGCAGCTGCGTGCGCACGCGCATATGAAGATGCGCGAGGTTGCCTATTTTCTCCAGAAACTCGACGGCAAGGATTCCAGGGAGGCTAACGGCAGGACCATCCTGGAAAACAGTCTCATCACCATCTCCACAGAATCCGGCGATGGACGCCACTCGAATGTAAAGCGCGAGCTCTCAGGTGTCTTCCATGCGATCTCGAGCGCCGGCGGGCGCTTCAAGACCGGCGAGATCATGGATGTCGGGGCAGAGGGAATCGATGTCTACAACACCCTCCTCGAGGGAATGAAGGTTCCCGGGCGCCTCGGCCCTCCGAAGCGCGAAGCGCGGCCTGTAGACAAGCTCCGCGCCTGAGCATCACGAACACGCCTCCCGCCTACAGCCACGCGGCCTGAAAAAAATCAGGGAGTGGCCGTCTCGAGCTGGAGGTCGAAGTAGACATCGCTGGAGCCCTCGGCATTGTTGATCAACACCGAGACGATATTGCCATCTTTCTTGATGAGTCCGGCGTCGATCTCGACGGTACGATTCCAGTACTTGGCCTCGTGGTTGGCCTCTTCCTTGTCGACCTGCTTTCCGTTGATCCACACCACGGCTGAATCGTCCGAGGCGACCAGCAGCTTGAACTTCTTCTTGGCGTCAATCAGCTTCTTCTCGACGGAGAACTTCCTGCGAAAGAGAATCGGCTGGCCCTTGAGCTCGAGAGTCTTCCCCTTCTTCTTGGCCACATCGGCCTCTCCGTAGCCCAGGGGAGCCTTCCCCTTGGCCCATTTTCCATCATTGAAGGCCGCCTTGACCCAATCCTCTCCCTTGATGCCGCTGGCCGGCGCATAGCTCCAGCCATCGCTTGACTGGGCGATCACGACCACCGCTTTTTCCGGCTTCGGGGCCGGCTTGGGAGCGGGCTTCGCGCCAGGCGCCGCGGCGACGGGCTCTCCCGCGACCACCTTCGCGGCCACCAGGCCGCGATTGATATCAGTCCCGGGAAGAGCCTTCTCCAGCTCGGCAACACCAGCATCGGTAACCTCTGTCTGCCAGAGATAGAGTCTCTTCAGGCCCTTGAGCTTTGAAAGACTCTGGATCCCCTTATCGTTAACCTTCGTTCCATAGAGATTCAGGTAGTGAAGATTCTGAAGCTTTCCCAGGTGGGCCAGTCCCGAACCATCTATCCCGGTGAGCTCGAGATGCAGACGACCCAGGTTCACCAGGTCGGAAAGATTCGCGAGACCTGCATCGGTAACCTTTGAGCCGGCGAGGTTGAGCTCGGCGACGGCGGCGGCGCCCTTCAGAGCGGCAATCTGTTCATCCCCTGTCTTACCGGCAACAGCCCGGAAGCTGACGGTCACCAGGTTGGTGTCCTGGGCCAGGCGCATGGCTCTTCCGCCCGCCTTGGTGATGGCGGCGGATACCGTCGCCGGCAGCTCCGCTACATTCACCTTCTTGACTGCGGCCTTGGCGCCGGAGTCGGCCCCCTCTGCCCACTTCGCTCCCTGGTCAATCCAGCGCCTGATCGCTTCAATCTGGCTCTTCTCAAGGGGACCGCCCTCGGGAGGCATGATGTCATCATCATCCTTGGGAAGGGAAATGCGCTTGATAAGCAGGCTCTCGGCCGATTTACCAGGCGCGATAGCGCC
>DODI01000067.1:0-7485 GCA_003509045.1 Planctomycetota bacterium
ATCGGCGAGGCGCCGTGGCCGTGGAGGCTGCTGAACTTACCGAGTGAGTGTTTCCAGAGCTCCTTGCCGGAGTGGTCGAGGGCATGAATCGTGACAGCGTCCGGGTTGCCGAACATGACGTAGAGGGCGTCCTTGTTAAGCGCGGGCGTACTCGAGGCGAAGCTGTTGAGCTTGTGCTTGCGGTGGGTCTCGTTGTCGTAGGTTTTCTTCCAGAGGATCGAGCCATCGTCGGTCGAAAAACACAGCACGTGTCTCACCCCGCCCTTCTTTTCGGCGCTGGTGAGGAAGAGCCGCTTGCCCCACACGACCGGTTGCGAGTGTCCGACTCCGGGGAAATCGGTCTTCCAGTTGTAGTCCTTATCGCCCCAGCTTACCGGGATGTCTTTAGCCTCGCTCAGGCCGGTACCATTCGGACCGCGGAACCGGGTCCAGTCTTCCGCGAAGGATGAGGTCGCGAGGGTCAATAGGCAGCTGGCCGCGAGCGCGGAGCGAAGAGTTCGTTTCATCATGGGGCTTTCCTCTATTTGCCGTATGGATCAGGTAGTTGACATTAGGCCAGAGCGTTCCAGCCATCAAGCAAATCCATCGAGGGGGCTAAGGACTCGCTTTCCTGATGTCCGCGCAGCTGTGGTATTCTCTTTTTTCCACGGGCGCTCGGGGGCGCCACGGTTCAGACGATTTTTCTTTTTCAGTGAGCTATTATCCCATGTGTCGTTTCTCACCCTGCTTGATTCTTCTTTTCTGTTCCTCCTGCGCGGTACAAATGCAGTCGACCGGAGATCTTACCTTCGATGATCAGTTCCAGGAGCTCAGCAAGAGCTACCTCGACCGCTTCACGGCTCTCTCTCCGGTCTACGCCACCTACCTAGGGGACCACCGTTACGATGGAGAGCTCGATGAGGTCGGCGCGGAGTCACGGGCGCGAACGAAGGCCTTCTCCCTCGAGTACCTCGAGCTCCTCAAGGCGCTGCCGCGCGAGCACCTCTCACAGGCCAATCAGATCGATGCGGCTCTGCTGGAGCACGACCTGCGCAAGACGCTCTGGCGTCTCGATGTCCTCCAGGAGTGGGCCTGGAATCCCCTGGGTTCCACCGATCTTTGCGGCCGCGCGATCTACAGCCTCATGGCGCGTGACTTCGCCCCGATCGCGGAGCGCCTGTCGAGTGCGGCGGATCGCCTCGAGAAGCTGCCAAGGCTCCTTGAGCAGGTCCGGGGAACCCTGGTGGCGAAGCGGGTGCCGAAGATTCACGCTGAGACCGCCGTCAAGCAGAACAAGGGCGTCCTGAGTATCCTGGACAATATGGTGGTTCCCAACCTTGGCAAGCTTGAGAAGGCCGAGCGCGGACGTCTCGAGGCTGCCATGAAGACGGCCAGGGCGGCTGTTGATAAGCACCAGGAGTGGCTCGAGAAGGAGG
This sequence comes from Planctomycetota bacterium, assembly GCA_003509045.1. Lineage (GTDB taxonomy): Bacteria > Planctomycetota > UBA8108 > UBA8108 > UBA8108 > UBA8108. The sequence goes on from DODI01000067.1 coordinate 1,416, forward strand.
TTCTCCCCCAGGCATCCGGGGATTTCCGGATCGGCAAGGAGCTCTTCGACAAGAAGCTCGCCTTTACCCTGAACTCTCCCCTCTCGCGCGCGGAGATCCGCAAGCGCGCCGAGAGCGAGCTGAAGCGCGTGCGCGAGCAGATGTATGAGATCAGCAAGGGAGTTCACCTCAAGAAGTATCCGCAGCATCAATTCCCAGCGCAGCCCGACGAGGCGCATCAGCAGGAGACGATCCAGGGGGCTCTCGAGCTCGCCTATGCCGACAAGCCGGCGCGGGATGCGGTGGTGAAGACAGCGAAGGAATCGCTTGTCGACATCGAGGCCTTTGTCCGCAAACGCGACCTCATCACGATTCCCGATGACCCGATCGAGATCATCATCATGCCGGAGTTCGAGCGTGGTGTCTCGGTAGCGTATTGCGATTCTCCAGGCGCGCTCGATGTCGGCCAGAAAACCTTCTACGCTGTGGCGCCGCTTCCGGATGACTGGACGGACAAGCAGGTGGATTCCTTCCTGCGCGAGTACAACCGGCGTTCGATTCATAACCTGTCGGTCCACGAGGCGATCCCCGGGCATTTCCTGCAGCTGGCGCATTCGAACCGTTATCCGTCCCTGCTTCGGGCAGTGCTCTCCTCCGGCGTCTTCATCGAGGGCTGGGCGGTCTACACCGAGCAGATGCTTGCCGATGAGGGCTATATGAACGCCGACCCTCTGATGAAACTCATCGCGCTCAAGTGGTACCTGCGCGGGATCGCCAACGCGATCATCGACCAGGCGATCCACGCCGAGGGCATGACCGAGGAGGATGCCATGCGCCTGATGACGGTCACAACCTTCCAGGAGGAGCGCGAGGCGGCCGGCAAGTGGATCCGTGCCCAGCTCACCTCGACGCAGCTCTCGACCTATTTCGTCGGCTACCAGGAGCATCGCGATCTGCGCGCTGAGGTCGAGAAGGAGATGGGTGATGGATTCAACCTGAAGAGGTACCACGACCAGGTGATCTCCTACGGCTCGCCGCCGGTAAGATTCGCGCGGTCGCTGATGCTCGAGCTGCCGGTGAAACCCTAGGGCGCAGCGATCTGTTGAAGCCAGGCTCCGCAGCCGTCCGGAGGCTCCGGGGAGAGCAGCTCGGTAGATGGGACGTCTTCCGAGTGGGCCTGTCCGGTGCCGATGTTCAGCCGAGCGGGTTCTTTCACGAGCCAGTCCTGGGAGCAGCTCAGCTTTTCGATGATAGCCCGGCCGACGAGCCCGAAGCTGATCCGGGCATTGATCTCACCGAGTGGGTGGAAGCGGTCCGTGCCATTTTTATCACGCCAGGACCAGCAATCGATCTCGAGGGGTCCCAGGTAGCCCTCCTCCCTGGCGGCCTCGGAGGCAGCCGCTACAGTGGCTTCAAGCTCATCCTGGTCGGCCGGGGCGGCCAGGCCGACCGCCGGCGCCGGGGGATTGAAGACGAGGCCGCGGAAGCGGCCCTGGGGGCTGGTTTCGAGGCCGTGTGATCCTAGCAGAATCGTTCTCTCCGCGAGCACCAGGGAGCAGAAGCCGAAGTCGGCGGTCCTTTCGACCCAGGGTTCAAAGACCAGCGCTCCCTGCGCCTCAAAGAGGTTCCGGGCCCTCTTGAGCTCGAGCTCGCCGGCCTCCGGGCCGTCGGAGACCACCCGCAGCCTCCCGGCGGCGGAGAAGGGTGCCTTCAAAATCCATCCGCCAGAGAGCTCCGGCCGGTTTTTTTCAGCCTCGAGGTGCTTTTCCAATTCCTCGATGCTTTCAACGATCCGGCTTGTTGGCAGGGCGAGGCCGAGCTTCTCGCGAAGCTGCTGACAGAAGCGCTTGTCATTGACCTTCGCTGCCGCGCCTGGGGTCGCTGTCGGCAGATTCCAGAGGTTTTCAGCGAGCGGGGCTTCTTCTCTGAAGGGCTGCGGCGGCGGGCGTCCGGATCTGGCGGCGGCAACATCGCCGGTTTCTCCCCAGGCGAGCATCGTTCTTTTTTCGGCGGCTGCGGCGAGCGGGCCGGAGGTGAGGGAGGGCCGCGCAAGCTCCGGCGGACCCGTGAGACGCCCGCCGTCAACCGCGACAGGAGTCCACAGCAGATCCCCCTCTTCGCAGAAAACCCGCAGCAGGGTCGAGGCCGCGGCGATGTTTTCAAGAACATGGCGTGGGAGGGCCGGCGGGCGAGGGCTTCCGGCAGACGTGGCGGCGAAGTCGGCTTCGCAGTCAAGGTTGCCAACGATGATTCGCTCAGCCATTGGCCTCTCCGTTCGGAGGGTCAGCTCTCTGGCTTGCCTCGAGGAGGCGGATGAACTCGTCTTCCATCCCCGCGGCTTCACGGCTGGCGCGATGGAATACCCTGCCGCGGCCGAGCGCCGGGCGCAGCGGCCAGGTAACATTGGCGCAATAGGCCTCCCACATGGTCTGTTCAGGGTCCTTGAGCTTCTCCAGCCAGCTCCAGCCAAAACGTACGTGGCCGACCTCATCGAGGTGAACCTGCTCGACAAGCGCCGCGGTCTTTTCATCTCCGGCCTTGAGGATTTCCGCCGCGGAGTCCGTGGTGTGATCGAGGTTGGCGTTCTCAAAAGTGAGTGACATGGCGCAGACAAAACGCAGGGGGGTGGTGAGCTGGGGGGTCTTGTTCCAGAAGTAGCCGCTGACAGGGTAGTCGCCAAACTCTCCGCCGAGTTTTCTCAGCCTGGCGACGTACATGCGGGTGTGACGCTGCTCCTCAGCAAGGATTTCCAGGAGCCCGGCGCGATAGGCCGACGGAGCATCCGGGAAGGCCAGCAGGGCCCAGGCGAAGAGCTCGACAGCCTGCAGCTCATGGTTCGCGAACGAGTGCAGGATTCGCGGTCTCTGGACAGGATCGTGGTAGCCCGCGACTGAGGGTACCTGGGCCTCGCTGATCGGGCGCGGCTCCAGCTCCGGAGGCCGGCCGGGCTTCTTGATACGCAGCGCAGGGCCGGGCTCGCTGTCCTCGATGTTTTCGGGCAGGGCGGCGAGCTTGAACTCGATGTCCTCTGATAGAACGATAGCTTCCGCGATGTCTCGTACTTGCATGGGCTGCTTTCACAGTGCGTGTCTTCGCCTGCATTATGGACCGCCGGGGGCGGCGAGTACCAGTGGCAGGGAGGTTGATAATAGTCTCCTGATGCGAATAAGCTGGGTGCGTTGAATATTTTTCCAGGAGAGCGGATGTCCGTTAACGAAGAGCAACCAGCGGTTCGGGTCCTGATATCAGAAGATGAGATCACCGCTCGGATGGAGGAGCTCGCCCTTGAGATTTCGCGGGACTACGAGGGCAAGGATCTCGTGCTGGTCTGCGTGCTCAAGGGTTCGATGGTTTTTTTCGCCGACCTTGCGAGGAAGATCACCATTCCCCTGCGCTTTGACTACATCTGCGTGAGCTCCTACGGCGATGGTTCCGAGAGCGGAGGGGGTCACGAGCTTCGCACCGACCTCAATGAATCCGTCAGCGGCCGCCATGTTCTGCTGGTGGAGGACATCGTCGATACCGGGCTGACGATGGAGTACCTTTTCAGCCTTCTTTCCAGCCGGGGGGCGGCCTCGCTGGATGTGGTAGCCCTGCTCGACAAGCCCGCGCGCAGAAAGCGGGAGGTTGACATCGCCTACCGCGGATTCGAGATTCCCGATGAATTCGTTGTCGGCTACGGGCTCGACTATCGCCAGCAATACCGTAACCTGCCCTATATCGGGGCCCTGGAGTCGAGCTCGCCCCTGGGCTGAGCCGGCGTTCTGTCTTTCTTACATCGAGGTCCTGGAGGGAGGCGCGGTTTCATGCGTTTTATCTTCGAACAGATTCGAACAGGCGGGGACCGCAACTTCGCCTATCTCATCGGCGACCGCGAGGCTGGCGAGGGGGTTCTGGTTGATCCTTCGTACGATCCAGACGCGGTGGTTGAGCGCTCCCGCGTCCAGGGACTGACAGTGACCCATGTCATCAATACACATGGACATCCTGACCACGTCAACGGAAACGATCGCGCCCTCGAGCTCACCGGCGCCCGTCTTGCCGCCTACAAAGATGCCGAGAGTGATCCCACGGTCTCCCTCGAGGATGGGGATGAGCTGAAGGTCGGCTCGCTCAGCCTCCGCTTTCTCTACACCCCCGGTCATAGTTTCGATCACCTGGTGATTTACCTTCCCGGACAGGCCGTGGCGATTACCGGCGACCTGCTCTTTGTCGGCAAGATTGGCGGCACTGCGAACGATGAACTGGCATTAGAGGAATACGAAAGCATCCAGCGGGTGCTTCGGGAGCTTCCTCCTGAGACCACGATCTGGCCCGGCCATGACTATGGCTGCCGGCCATCATCCACCATGGCTCTCGAGCTCCAGACCAATCCCTTCATCCTGGCCGGCTCGCCGGAGGAGTTTCTCCGCCTCAAGCGTGACTGGGGAGAGTTCAAGGCCGGCCATGGCCTGAGATAAGGTCCCGGACGCCGGGTAAAAGAGAAGGCCGCGGCGGAAGGTTTCCGCGCGGCCCTTGTTCAAATGGTTGCCGAACAGGGACTTGAACCCCGACTTCCAGAATCAGAATCTGGCGTGCTACCAATTACACCATTCGGCAACGACTATTCATCGATTTCACGGCATGCGGAATTTCACGCTGGCCGTTTCAAGGTGTGAGGAGCTTTTTTAATCGCTGAGGCGGTTCGTTGCAACCAGAACATCGATGGGGGGGGAGCCAGGGGCTTGACGGGACCGCCGAATTATCTGAGATTAGTGGCCTGTAGGAATTGATTACCAGCCTATTCAACTCGCAGGGGGAGCCCGCATATGACCAGTCGCCGTGATTTTATCAAGGGAGCCGTTCTGGCAGGAGTCGGTGGAGTTGTCCCGGGTTGTTGCGCCTCGGCGCCGAGAGACCCAGCGGGGAGAGGAGAGACAGCCTTGATACCCATCGTCGATACGCATCAGCATATGTGGGACCTCGGCAGGTTCGAGCTGCCCTGGACGAAGGATGAAAAGCCCCTGGCGCGCAATTTCCTCATGTCTGATTATCTCGAGGCCTCCAGCGGACTCAACGTCGTCAAGACGGTCTACATGGAGGTTGACGTGACGCCGTCGCAGCAGGTCAAGGAGGCCGAACACGTCATCGAGATGTGCCGCCGGGATGACAATCCGATGAGCGGCGCGGTGATCTCCGGCCGGCCGTCGAGCGATGGTTTTCGAGATTATATCACCGCTTTTAAAGACACGCCTGAGATCAAGGGTGTGCGTCGAATCCTGCAGGTCGGCGAGACCCCCCCGGGTCATTGCCTTGGCGATAAGTTTGTCGAGAGCGTTCGCCTCGTCGGCGAGCTCGGGATGAGCTTCGACCTCTGCATGCGCCATGGTGAGATTCCCGACGCGGCGAAGCTGGCAGATGCCTGTCCTGACACCCAGCTGGTTCTCGACCATTGCGGCAATGCCGAGGTTCATTCCGCGGATCGCTCAAAGTGGCGCAGGGATATCGCCGCCCTGGCCGAAAAGAAAAACGTGGCCTGCAAGGTCTCCGGCTTCGTCGCCACGGCGAAGAAGGGTGAGTGGAAGACGGAGGACCTGGCGCCGATCATCCGGCACTGCTATGAGTCCTTCGGGCCCGACAGGGTGGTCTTCGGAAGCGACTGGCCGGTCTGTAACCTGAGCGCCTCCTACAAGAGCTGGGTAGGAGCGCTGAAGGAGGTCATGAAGGACGAGCCCGAGGAGCATCGGCGCAAGCTGTTCCACGACAACGCCATCCGGGTCTACCGGTTGGGCTGAGAGCGGCCGCTCATTTCAGGCGCACGCTCACCGGGCAGTGGTCGCTGCCGGTGATGTTCGGATGGATCGCCGCGTCGGTCACGCGATCGAGCAGGTCGGTGTTGACGGTGCCGTAGTCGAGCCGCCAGCCGATGTTCTTCGCCCGGACCCCGAAGCGGTAGCTCCACCAGGAGTAGGCGCCCTCGAGGTCGGGATTGCGCTCGCGGAACACGTCATGGAAGCCGCTCTTGAGGTAGCGGCTCATCCAGGAGCGCTCCTCGGGGAGGAAGCCCGGGTTTTGGAGGTTCTGCTTCGGACGGGCGAGATCGATCGGCTTA
>DODI01000067.1:7790-12792 GCA_003509045.1 Planctomycetota bacterium
GGACGGGCGAGATCGATCGGCTCGTGGGCGATGTTGTAGTCTCCCATCAGCAGGATGTTGAGGCCCGAGTCGACCTGCTTTTTCAGGAAGCGTCGCATGCCCCGGCAGAAATCGAGCTTGTATTCAAAGCGCGGGCCCTCCGGTTGGCTCTTGGGGAAGTAAGCGCTGATGACCAGCAGGTCGCCGTAGCGGGCGCGCAGCACCCGGCCCTCCTGGTCGAGCTTCCTGACGCCGAGCCCCTCGATGACCTCGTCGGGCTCCTTGCGCGAGATGATGGCCACTCCCGAGTAGCCCTTGCGCTGGGTCTTCGAGTAATAGGCATGCCAGCCCTTCGGCTCCCTGATCTCGGGGTCGAGCTGTTCGACATGGGCCTTTGTCTCCTGGAGACAGAAGACGTCCGCCCGCGGAAGTTGCTTCCAGGGGAGCAGGCCCTTGCGCGCGACGGCGCGGATTCCGTTGACATTCCAGCTGTAGCAGCGCATTGGTTGAGCCTCGATGGTTACCGCGGGAGTTCAGTTTTCGAGTCGGCAGGATACTCACTCTTCGCCGGCTCTTCAAGGAGCGCCGGCTTCAGCCGGTCTTTCCGACTGTACCGTTGCGGCGGAAATCGCCGCCGCCCGCCAGCTCCCCAGCGGTATTCCTGTGGGCGATATGTACGCCGCCGAAGAAGAGTCCCGGGCTGTTGAACTCATCGAGCTCGTCGGCGTGCTGGAGGGCGTCCGCGAGGCTCTCCGGACAGCCCTCGATGGCGAAGCTCTCGGCGCTGAGAATCCCGTTCTCTACATGGATCCTGCCCTGCTCGATGGCCTCCGACGGGTCGAGACCGTCCATGACCAGCCCGCAAACGACCTGGGCGATGGCGGTACGGATCCGGTTCGCCCCCCCTGACCCCAGGACGCTCACAGCTCCATCGGAATATTCGATGACGGTTGGCGCCATCATGGTTGAGAGCCTTGCGCCCGGGATGAAGTTGCCGAGCCCGGCGGGAAAGAGGTCCTCTTCGCCAAGGAAATTGTTCATCAGGATCCCAGTCCCCGGGATCTCGAAGCCGTTGCCTTCCCCATGGCTGAGGGTGATGCCAGCGGCGTTGCCGTCGGCATCGATGACGCTGATGTGGGCCGTGGAGCCCGGAGCTCGCGGCTCCGTCGGGGCTTCGCCATCCTCCCCGCGGGGACTGTCGAGGTTGCGCCGCAGGCGGGAGCTAAAGAGCTCGCTCGAGTTGTCGCGGTCAAAGATGTCGGGGTCTTCAGCTCTCAGCTCGGAGACGCTGCGGAAGACCGCCGCAAGCCTTTCGTATCGCAGCGGGCTTCCCGCCGGGCCGCTCTCAACCCCGGCCTCAGCCAGCAGGCGGAGGGTCTGGTGGATGCTGGGACCTCCAAAAGATGGGGCGGGGTTGGTGAAAATCCTGGCGCCCGCGAAGCTAAACTCCAGCGGCTCCCGGAATTCCGGTTTCCAGCTTTCGAGGTCCCGGGCCGTGATGCGTCCGCAGCTGGAGGGGCCGAAGGCATCGAGAATCGGGGTCTCGATGTTTTCCCCCAGCCAGGCCTTGACCTCTTCCGGTTCGCATCCTCCGAGGTCCCGGAGGGTTCCGGCAAGCGCAGGGTTGCTGAAGCTTTCCCCGGCCGCCAGCAGCTCGCCCTTTTTATTGAGGAAGCTGTTCCTGCCGAACTCGGAGAGCCTGAGGATACCCTCGAGGTAGCTGAAGCAGGCGACCTGGTAGTCCCGCACCTCGATTCCTTCCTCGAGGCAGCGAATGGCGGGGGCGAGGACCTCGCCGAGCGGCAGCCGGCCTTTCTTTTCAAGGACCGCGCAGAGGCCTCCAAGGGTTCCCGGCACCGCCGCCGCGCCCCTGCCGATGTGAAAGGTCTGGGTCGTAGCTCCCTCCGGGAAATAAATGTCGATTCCTTCGAAGTCGAGCGGTCCTGGCGTACCCTCGAGACCCGGAGCGTTGGCGAAGAGGTCGTAGATCTTCACGCCGCCCTTTACGGCGTCGCGATGAATCATCACTCCTCCCCCTGCAAGGCTCGTTATCGATGGCTCTCCGGCGGAGGTCGCGAAGGCGGCGGCAACGGCGGCATCGACGACATTGCCGCCAGCGCGTATGATTTCCACCCCTGCGTTGACACTTTGATCGGAGCTGGCGACGATTATTGCTGCCTGTGACATGGTCGCCAGAGTATAACCGCTGGGACTTTCAAGCGGGCGTGCCTTTAAACCCTCACCCGGGTGATGGAAGATGATCGACAAGCCTCATAGTGATGACGCCGCGCGCACGCCGGAGAGCCTGCTGCTGTCAAATGTTCGGCCTCCCGGATACGAGAATCCGATTCCGCGTGAGCGCTATGACCTGGTTGTGATCGGCGCTGGCGCGGGGGGGCTGGTCAGCTCGGCAATCGCGGCCGGCCTCGGCGCCCGGGTGGCCCTGGTCGAGCGACATCGTCTCGGGGGCGACTGTCTCAACACAGGCTGTGTTCCCTCCAAGGGTCTCATTGCCGCCGCCCGCTCCTGGCAGGCTGCCCGTGGGAGCTCCGCGCTCTTCGGCGGCCCAGTGGCGGAGGGGCCGGGAGATTTCCGAGCCGCCATGGACCGTATGCGCCGGCTGCGAGCAGCCATCAGTCCTGCCGACAGTGTTGAACGGTTCATTGGACTGGGCGTCGATGTTTTTCTCGGCACCGCGCGTTTCGCTGGTCCCTCCCGGGTCGAGGTGGATGGAGCCTCCCTGGATTTCAGGCGCGCTGTCATCGCCACAGGCTCCCGGCCTGCCCTGCCGGCGATCGAGGGACTTGCTGAGTCAGGCTGCCTTGATAACACCACGCTCTTTGACCTGGAGGAGGTCCCTGCCCGGCTGGTCGTGATCGGAGCCGGCCCGATCGGCTGCGAGATGGCGCAGTGCTTCAGCCGCTTTGGCAGCGAGGTTACTCTGCTCGAGTCCGCCGGTGAGGTGCTTCCCCGGGAGGATCCCGAGGCTGCCGCACTCGTGCGGATTGCTCTCGAGGAGGAAGGTGTACGCTGCGTCTTGGGCGCCGAGCTTCTCAAGGTCGAGGAGGGCCGCCGGGTTCATTATCGACGGGGGGAGGTGGCTGAGGTAGCCGCAGGGGATGAGCTCCTGGTCGCCGCGGGCCGGGTTCCAAACATCGGGGACCTGGGCCTGGGCTCGGCCGGGGTGGGCGCGGATGATAGCGGCATTATCGTCGATGGGCAGCTCAGGACCGACAATCCCCGGATCTACGCAGTTGGAGATGTCTGCTCGAAAGAAAAATTCACCCACGCGGCGGATGCCCAGGCTCGAATAGCGGTTCAGAACGCCCTCTTCTTCAGGCGTCTCGAGGTGCGCAGGCTGGTTGTTCCCCGTTGTACCTATACCGCGCCCGAGCTGGCCCATGTCGGCTACAGTCCCGAGGACGCGCGGTCGGCAGGTTTCGAGGTCGACACCCTGACCGTACCGATGGCGGAGAATGACCGGGCCGTACTCGATGGGGAGGAGGCGGGTTTTCTTCGACTGCACCTCCGCCGCGGCTCGGACAGGATTCTTGGCGCCACGGTCGTCTCGAGTCATGCCGGCGAGCTTATCTCGGAGATCAGCCTCGCCATAACGCATAAGCTCGGGTTGCGGAAACTGGGAGGAGTCATCCGGCCTTATCCTACCCGGGCCGAGGCGCTCTCCCGCGCCTGCGGCCAGTGGCAGAGGGGCCGTCTCGGTCCCGGCCTCAGAAAAATATTAGAGACGTTCTTCGCCATCTTTCGCTGAAGAGTGTCCGTGGTCGGGACTATTTGCCGGGAACCCTTTGACCCGAAGCGTTAGAATACGCGCCTGCAGGACAGGAAAAGAAAGCACCAGTACTCATGATTCAGGAAGACACCTGCGACAGCCAGGGCGAGCGGGAGGGGTTCCATCCTCTGCCGGTGTTGTCTGCGGAGCCACCCGCGGTCAGCACGGCGCGGCCGAAGCATCCAAGCTGGGTCAAGGCGAAGTTCTCCTACAACGAGCGCTACAGATTTCTCAGTGAACGTCTGAAGGCCCACGGTCTTCACACTGTCTGCGAGGAGGCTGAATGTCCCAATATCGGCGAGTGCTGGGGCCATGGCACGGCCACCTTCATGCTGCTTGGTGACATCTGCACCCGGGGCTGCAATTTCTGCTCCGTCTCCAGCGGCAGACCCGAGGAGCTAGATGAGGACGAGCCTGCCAAGGTTGCCGAGGTTATCGAGGACCTTGGCCTGGACTATGCCGTGTTGACCTCCGTGAACCGGGACGATCTTCCTGACCAGGGCTCCACCGCCTTTGCCGCGACCATCGACGCGATCGATGACAGGCTGCCGTCCTGCAGGGTCGAAGCCCTGGTGCCTGATTTCCAGGGGTCACCGGGATGCATTGAGCGGGTAGTGGATACGGCGCTCTATGTTTTTGCGCATAATATTGAGACGGTTCCGCGGCTCTATGACCGGGTGCGGCCCGGCGCCGGCTACGTCCGCTCGCTCGAGGTTCTCAGTTCCGCCAAGGAGCTTTCCTTGCAGTCTCCCGTCGCCGGGCGCCGCAAGGGTCCTCTTCTTACCAAGTCAGGGCTTATGCTTGGCCTGGGTGAAACCAGGGATGAGCTGCTGGAGGTGTTTGCCGACCTTCGTGAGCATGGCGTCGACATTCTCACCCTCGGCCAGTACCTGCAGCCCACCGCTCGTCAGCTTGATGTCTTTCGCTATGTGACGCCCGCCGAATTCTCTGACCTGAAGACCGAGGCCGAGAACCTGGGTTTTCTGCAGGTTGTTTCCGGCCCCCTGGTACGGAGCTCCTACCACGCCTGGGAAACGCCTGACGCCGTTGCCAACGGTATAGAGCAGGTCTAAGTCGCAGAAAACACCGCTAAGGTCTTGACGATTGCCCCCGCATTTCTATCATAGCAGAACGCTTTTCACCGAAAGGTGCGGGCGGCTATGGCCCCATCGTCTAGCCTGGTCCAGGACACAAGGTTCTCATCCTTGTAACAGGGGTTCAAATCCCCTTGGG
>DODI01000067.1:13107-13311 GCA_003509045.1 Planctomycetota bacterium
AGGGGTTCGAATCCCCTTGGGGTCACCATTTTTAGAGGGCCGCGGCGACTTAGCCGCGGCCCTTTTTATTGCGCAGTAAAGACCGGCTCTCGAGATCGGAACACTTTAGCTGGCCCCGGCCGGGAGGTATGAGAAGATGTCGATGAGCATTGAGGTCCAGGTTGGCGAGCTGACCTTGCGGGGTGAACTCTCGGATACGGCCTG
>DODI01000083.1:0-3644 GCA_003509045.1 Planctomycetota bacterium
AGTTCTCCTCAAGCCTGCGGTCGATCCCCTTTCCCTTCGCCGGCTCAGGCAAACCCGCGAGCGTGGAGATCTCCCACGGAGCCCACGGCCGTTTCGAGACCCGCTCCCCGGTGCGGACCTTTGTCTCCCTGAACGTTGCGAGGCAACCCTATCTTGTCGCCGCCTACCAGTCTCCCCCGCTGGTGACGATTCCCCTGTCGGATATCAAGCCCGGAGCGCAGCTGAAGGGTAAGACGGTCGCCGAGCTCGGTAACCGCAACCGGCCGCTGGATATGATCGTCTATACCAAGGCGGGCAAGGAGTACATGCTGATCGCGAACTCGAGCCGCGGCATCATGAAGGTCTCGACCGTGGACCTGGAGAAATCTCCGGGTATCACCGAGCGCGTCTCGGGCGGCGGCAGCAAGGGGGTTCCCTACGAGACGATCAAGGGCTGGAAAGGAATCCTCCAGCTCGACAAGGCTGATGACACCACCGCCCTGGTGATGCGGGAGACCGAGGGAGGGTCCTTCAACCTGGAGACCCTGCCGCTTCCGTGAAAAGCGCCGCCGTGCGTTTTGTCCCGGGCGCCGTCGTCCTGGCGCTCCTCTGCGGGTGTGTCCAGCCCGTGAGGGAGGACCTCGGCCCTGTTCGCATCGACCTGGTCGCCTCTGAAGATGGAGCCCTCCATTTCGAGGTTTCGGGTTTCGCCGCCGCCCGTGTCGACGAGGCTTCCTTGCGAGAGAGCTTCAGGGTCTACACCATCTTCGACAAACGCTCCGCCGGCGAGGAGCTGCCTGCCATCGCGGGTTCCTATGTTTTCGGGGAGGGTGTCTTGCGTTTCAGACCCCGCTTCCCGCTCGCGGCCGGGCTTGGATATTCAGCCCGGCTCTATTCTTCTTCGGGCAGGTTCGAGGAGACCCGTTTTGATATTCCCAGGAAGGAGCTGGAGCGCGGCACGATTGTCGCCGCGGTCTATCCCTCAGTCGATGTGCTGCCGGAAAACCTGCTGAAGTTCTATATTCACTTTTCCGCTCCGATGAGTGTCGGCATGGCGTATGAGAATACCCGCCTGCTGGATTCAAACGGTAAGGTGGTCAAGTACCCCTTCCTCGAGCTGGATGAGGAGCTCTGGGATCCACGGGGCCGGCGCCTGACCATCTTCATCGATCCCGGCCGCATCAAGCAGGGGGTGCTGCCTAATAAGGTGGTCGGTCCGGTATTCAAGGAGGGGGAGAGCTATACTCTCGAGATCAGCGACCATTGGAAAGATGCCGCCGGCGCTCGCCTGCGCTCCTCTTTCCGCAAATCCTTCAGGGTATCCGGGGCGGATCGCCAATCGCCGCTGCCCGCGGCCTGGAAGCTCAGCGCTCCCGCGGCGGAAAGCAGGGAGCCGCTCAAGCTGGCCTTCGCGGCCCCTCTCGACCACGCCCTCCTTCACAGGCTGCTCTGGGTAGAGAACGCGGCAGGGGAGAGGGTCGAGGGGGAGGTCCGTGTCGAGGCCGGTGAGCGCGGCTGGTCGCTGCGGCCGGATACGAGCTGGAGACCGGGAGAGTACAGGCTGATGATTTTCAGCACCCTCGAGGACCTCGCCGGCAACGGCATCGATAAGCCCTTCGAGGTGGATGTCTTCGAGCAGGTCAGGGAGAGGGTGGAGTCGAAGACAGTCAGCCGGGCGTTCACCATCAGGCCGAGGCAGAGATGATGTCCTCGGGGAGCTCGGTCAGGTTCTCCAGCCTGTCGGCGTGAACAGCGTAGGTGTTTTCGACGCCGATCACTCCCCAGTCGGGGTGGGTGTATTTCGGTTCGATGGCGAGGGTGTTGCCTTCCACCAGCGGCTCGTCAAAGCGGGGGGCCAGCACGGGAAGCTCGTTGACCTCCAGCCCCACGCTGTGGCCGACAAACTTAACCGCCAGCTCTCCCAGCCCCATGAAGTTGTCGCCGAGGCCTTTTTCTTCGGCCAGGGCGATGAGCTCTTCATAGATGCGCGAGGGTATGGAGCCGACGCGGATGGTCTCCTCGCAGAACCTGAGCAGTTCGCGGGTCTTTTCGTAAATTTCGATGGCCCCACCAGGCATGGTTCCCCGCACCGCCATACGTGTGCAGTCACTGTGGTAGCCCGAGAGGCTCATCAGGTAGTCGACGATGACCGGGGTGTTCGCTTCGATGGGGCTTCGCGAGCCGCCCTGCGAGACGCAGGTATGCGGTCCCTTGCCACCGATCGGGAAGAGTGAATGGTTGGGCAGGGCGCCATCCGGTCCGCTGGTGACCGTTCCGATGCCTGTGCCTATGTTCATGCCTCGCAGCCGGATGATTCCGCAGTGGCCGAGCGTTCGCGCCCTGCAATCGAGCTGGTTCTGCAGCTCGCAGGAGGAGATGCCCTCGCGGCCTAGAAGCTCTGGTATCGACTCGAAGAGGAGACGCTGCGCCTCGGCCGCCCGTTTCAGCTCGCCGATCTCGTAGTCGCTTTTTGCCGCCCGGTTCGCCATGAGCAGGCGGGAGGCGTCGAGTATTTCAGTCCCGTCTCCCAGGAGCTTGCTGTAGAAGGCGTAGGTCGCCGCGGGCAGCACGTCGAGCTCCATGCCGATCTTCCAGGGAGGCGGGCCGCAGAGACTCGCGAGCCGCTCCGGCAGGGTCTTCAGGCTCTCCAGCGGCTCGATGTGTTCCAGCGGCGAGTCTCCCCGGGCGCGTTCGAGCACCTTGCGCACGAGCAACCTCGGCTCCTCTGCGGGGGTGACGAGCAGGTGGGCGGTCTGGACGGTGCCGCTGAGGTAGTAGAGATCAGCGGTATTGAGGACGATCATCGCGTCGAGGTTCGATCCGGACGCCTTCATCAGGTCCTGGAGACGCTGGTGCCGGGTCTGGATTTCCACCGAATCGAAGGGCTTCATACCGAGAGCATATCAGAAAAAACCGCGGTCGCCCTAGGCCTTGCTGATCTTCACCGGGCAGACCTTCAGCTCGGCGGTCTGGGTCACCGGGTCGTAGCCGGAGCCGGTGAGGATGTTGACCGGCACATCGTTGAAGCTGAAGCTGCAGAAGACCGTTCCGCGGGGCGAGCGGTCGGTGCCCTCCACCTTGACCCGGACGGCCCCCCTGCGGCTGGCAAGCTCGCACCATCCGCCGTCTTCCAGGCCCCAGGCGCTTACATCCTCGGGATGGACCTCGAGAGTTTCCTCGCTCAGGAGGTAGTCGATGCCGTGAGCTCGGCCGGTCTGGGTCCTGGTGTGGTAGGACGCGAGCCTTCGGCCTGTGGTCAGCCAGACAGGATAGTCATCATCGATGGTTTCGGCAGGGTCGCGGTAGCTCAGCACCGAGAAAATCCCCCGGCCGTTGGTGAACTCTCCCTCGTGCAGGATGGGGGTTCCGGGGTGGTCTTTTTCAGGCACGGGCCACTGGTATTCGCCGTTTTCCACACGGTCCCAGTCGAGACCGGCATAGATGGGCGAGAGACCGCAGAGCTCGTTGAAGACATCGCGGGCGGATTCGTATTCGAAGCCTTTGATTCCCAGTCTCCGGGCGAGCTGGCTGACGATCCACCAGTCGGGCTTCGCCTGTCCGTGCGGCGTGACCGCGGCCCGCAGGCGCTGCACCCTGCGCTCGGTATTGGCGCAGGTTCCATCGGCTTCGCCGAAGCCGGCAGCCGGAAACACCACGTCCGCCAG
>DODI01000083.1:4068-6183 GCA_003509045.1 Planctomycetota bacterium
TCGCCATCGATGATCATCGCCCGGATCTGCTCGCCGCAGCGGTCAAGGGCCGTCACCTTGGTGATGCCGACCTCGGCGGGGATCTCGCGGCCGTAGAGCTTCCTGAATTTTTCCTGGTTTGCCGGGTCGACAACCGCCTGGAAGCCGGGATAGCTCGCCGGGATGGCGCCGCTGTCGCCCGCTCCCTGGATGTTGTTCTGTCCGCGCATCGGGTTGATGCCGGTTCCTTCGCGGCCGATATTCCCTGTCATCAGCGCCAGGTTGCAGAGGCTCTTGACGTTGTCGACCCCGCAGATGTGCTCGGTGATGCCGAGAGTGTAGTAGATCGCGCCCCGGTCCGCGCCAGCGTAGATGAGGGCAGCCTGCTCGATATCCCCGGCGTCGCACCCGGTGAGCTCCGCGGCCCATTCGGGGGTGAACTGTTCGAGGTGATCGAAGAATTCTTTCGAGCCGGTGGTTCGTTCAGTGATGAATGATTCATCCGCGAGCCCTTCGCGGGCGATGACATGCGCCATCCCCAGCAGCAGGGCCACATCGCTGCCAACTCGTATCGGCAGGTAGAGATCCGCCAGCTCGGCGAGCCGAATGCGCCTCGGGTCGGCGACGATCATCCGGGCTCCCTTCGCCAGGGCCTTCTTGATCCCGGTCGCCGCCACGGGGTGGCATTCGGTCATGTTCGTTCCGATGCAGAAGATCACATCGGGCTTTTGCATATCGACGAGGGGATTGGACATCGCTCCCCGGCCGATCGTGGCTGCCAGACCGGCAACCGTCGGGGCGTGTCAAGCCCGGCTGCAGTTGTCGATCTGGTTGGTGCCGAAGCCTGCCCGGATAAATTTCTGCATGGTATAGGCGGCCTCGTTGGGGGCCCGCCCGCTGGCGACCCCGTAGACACTTTCCGGCCCGTGATCATCGAGAGCTTTCTGGAACCCGGCCGCGGCCCGGTCGAGGGCCTCGTCCCAGGTGGCCTCGTGGAGCTCGCCGTCCTCTCCACGCACCAATGGCGTTGAGAGCCGGTCCGGGTGCTGCACGAAATCATAGGCAAACTGGCCCTTGACGCAGAGAGCCCCGAGGTTCGCCGGGCCGTCCATGGCTGGTTGCACGCCGACAATCCTGTCATCGCGCGTCATGATGTCGACCGAGCAGCCGACCCCGCAATAGGGGCAGATCGTTCGCGTTTTCTCGATGTCGCCGGGCTCACCCTCGTACCGCATGGCCTTCCTGTCGCCGAGAGCGCCGGTGGGACAGGTCTGCACGCACTGGCCGCAGAAGGTGCAGTCGGAATCCTTCAGTGACCCGTCGAACTCCGTGGAGATGCGGGTCTCGAAGCCCCGGTTGAGGATGTTGATGGCGTGGTCGCCCTCCTGCTCGGCGCAGACACGCACGCAGCGGTAGCAGGAGATGCAGAGGTCGTAGTCGCGCAGGATGAAGGGGTTCTCGTCGTCGCCCCTGGAGCACCCGGAATGCGCGCCTTCAAAGCGCCCGGTGCGTGCCTCGTAGCGGTCAACGAGCTGCGCGAGCTCCTGGGAGGCATAGCCTCGCAGTGGATCGACGTCGATCTCGCGGTTTTCGCTGGCGACAAGCTCGAGGAGGATCTTGCGGTGTTCATCTATGGTCTCGGTCGAGGTGCGCACCTCCATTCCTTCGGCTGCGGGGGTCGTGCAGGAGGCGACCGGGTTGCGGACTCCCTCGACCTCGACGACACACATGCGGCAGCCGCCGAAGGGGTCGAGGCGCTTGTCGTAGCAGAGCGTCGGGATGTCCCCCGAGCCGCGGCTGGCGACCTCGTAGATCGTCTCCCCCGGCGTGAAGGAAACCTCCACGCCGTCGAGGATCATCTTGTTGGAGCCATCCTGTTTTGTCATGTTCGTGTACCTGTCGAGTCGTCGGCTACTTGAGCTTCCGTCCGACGTCCTCCGAGAAATATTTTAGCAGACTATCCGTGATGAGCGGAGCGGCCATCCCGAGACCGCAGGCGCTCGTTGCCTTCATCACCTTGCCGATGTCGCGGACCTCGGCTTCCCATTGGGCCATCTCCCTGGGGCCAGACTTGCCGCCAAGGCGCTCGGTGAGCCTCTTCGTCCCGATTCGGCAGGGAAAGCACTTGCCGCAGGA
>DODI01000083.1:6486-7249 GCA_003509045.1 Planctomycetota bacterium
GCAGGGAAAGCACTTGCCGCAGGATTCTTCGGCGAAGAACCCCATGGCGTTTTCAGCGGCGGCTACCATGTCTCGTCCCCGGTCGAAGACGATGATTCCGCCCGCTCCCAGGAAGGAGCCGCGGCTGCGGATGCAGGGCTCGTCGAGGGTGATGTCCAGGTCGTCGCCGGCGAGGAAGCCGCCGGAGAGTCCGGCCATGGTGACGGCCTGGACCTCGTGCTCGCGGGCGGGGCCGCCAGCCCAATCGTAGAGCAGGGTCGACAGCGGCAGGCCCATCGGCACCTCGTAATTGCCCGGGCGCGCGATATCTCCAGAGAGGCTGATGACCTTGGTTCCGGCGAGGTCTCCTTCTCCGAGAGCCTGGTACCAGCCCGCTCCGCGCAGCACGATCGGCGGGGCGGAGACCAGGGTCTCCACGTTGTTGACCACCGTAGGCAGGTCTTCAAATCCGTGGGTTACCGGGTAGGGCGGTCGGTTGCGCGGGAAGGGATGCTTGCCCTCGAGGCTGTTGAGCAGGGAGCCCTCCTCTCCGCAGATATAGGCTCCGGCTCCGCGGCGCAGGTAGATCCTGAAGTTGAAGTCGGCGGCGCCGAGTATGTTCTCTCCAAGAAAGCCGGCCTCTTCCGCCTCCGCGATGGCCCGGCCCAGGATGGAGAAGGTCTCCGGGTATTCGTAGCGCAGGTAGATAAAGCCCCGGGTCGCCCCCGTCGCTCTCGCGGCGAGCGCCATTCCCTCGATGACGGCGTGGGGGTCGTGGTCCATG
>DODI01000083.1:7610-7845 GCA_003509045.1 Planctomycetota bacterium
CCCTCATCGGCGTTGCAGACGATGGTCCTGGGGTCCCCGGTAGCCTCGGCCACGGCTTTCCATTTCTGCCCGGTGGGAAAGCCGGCTCCCCCGCGCCCAGCGAGGCCGCTGTCGCTGATCTCGGCAACCAGCTCGGCGGGGCTCAGCTGGCTGACCGCCTTCTCGAGCGCCTCGTAGCCGCGGCTCTTCCTGTAGCCCTCCAGGGTCGAACGCCCGGGCTCCCGGATGGAGGCGA
>DODI01000490.1:0-5048 GCA_003509045.1 Planctomycetota bacterium
CGGCTCTCTTGGACAGTCCTACGGGCCATTGCCCCGCCAGGTAGGCTGGGGCGCGGAGGCTGCAGGGAAGGTTCTCGGCAAGAACAGGGACCAGCGAGTGGATCCGGGGGTGGCGAATATGACACTGAATCTCCCCCCGGAGATTTTCGATAATCGTCGCCGGCTGCTCGAGTCCATCGATTCCTTTCGGCGGCAGCTGGATGGCAGCAGGGCGCTGGGCGCGATGGACAAGCTCTCGGCCCAGGCAGTCTCCATGCTCCTTGGCGGCGCAACCCGGGCGTTTGATCTGAGTCTTGAAGATCCCCGGCTCGTGGAAAAATACGACACCAGCCATATCAGGATCGGCCATAACAATTTCAGGCCCAGCACCCTCGGAAAACAGATGTTGCTCGCGCGGAGGCTCTGCGAGGCAGGGGCCGGCTTTGTCTCGGTGCATAGCGCGGGCTGGGATATGCACGCCGATGGGAACAACCCCGGAATGGTCAAGGGGATGGCCATGCTGGGTCCGACAATGGACCAGGCCGTGTCGGCCTTTCTCGAGGATGTTGAGCAGCGAGGGCTCAGCGAAAAGATCCTGCTGGTTATTACCGGTGATTTCGGGCGCACCCCGAAGATCGGCAAGGGTAGCGGCCGGGGACATTGGGCGAATCTTTGTCCACTGGTTTTCGCCGGCGGCGGCCTGCGGATGGGGCAGGTGATCGGGAGATCCAACGCCAAGGCTGAGAAGCCTGCGACCAGGCCGATTACTCCCGGGGACATGATGTCGACGATCCTTCACACCGTGTTCGATGTCGGCAAGATGCGGCTTGATCCGACGATCCCCCGCAATCCGGGCCAGCTGGTGCTGAACGGAACGCCGATTAAGGAGCTGTTTTAAGCAGCCAGGAAGGATCCACGAGATGAACCGGTCCTATTGCAGACTGGCTGCGGCCTTTGCCGTCATTCTTCTGGTGACGGGAGTCTGCCAGGCACAAGCTTCTAAGGTCGCTGGGGTCCATTGGCCAGGCTGGCTTGGACCGAAGCGGGATGGATGGGCTTCAAGCTTTAAGGTGCCAGGCCGATGGCCTGGAAAGCTACAGCGTGGGTGGAGAGTCAAGGTGGGCACGGGCTATGGATCTCCACTGGTAGCCTCCGGCAGGGTTTACCAGCATGCCCGGCAGGGAGAAGATGAGGTCGTCTGGTGCGTCGATCTCGAGACCGGGGCGGTAAAATGGAGAGAGAGCTACTCGGCGCCATTCAAGATTGGCGGCGGGGGTGAGCGTCATGGCAAGGGGCCCAAGTCCTGCCCTGTGCTGGCAGATGGACGACTCTTTACCATGAGCATTGCGGGGGCGCTGACGGCCTGGGATGCGGCCTCGGGTAGACGGCTCTGGCGGCGCGACTACAGGAAGCGGTTTGGGAAGAGCCATCCGTACTGGGGCGCGGCCACCTCGCCGCTGGTTGATGGAGCCCGCGTGATCGCTCATTTCGGAATGGAGGAGAAGGGCGCGCTTATCGCCTTGGACGCGGCCACCGGCAAGGAGGCCTGGAGCCAGGGAAAGGACGGCCCGTGTTATTCTTCGCCTCTCTTGGTGGAGCTTGGTGGGACGCGACAGGTTGTCGAATGGAACCACAGGGTTCTTGCTGGTATCGAAAGTGAGTCTGGGCGGCTGCTCTGGGAGTATCCGTTTCCGCATGAGACCCACAACCAGAATATGCCGACCCCTGTCTTTCATAAAGGGCGCGTGCTGCTAGGGGGAGAAAACCGTGGAGTTCACAGCATCGAACCGCTCTACAGGGGCGGGAAGTGGACGGTGAAGAAACGCTGGAGCCAGAAGGCGGTTGCGCTCGATATGGCCTCAGCGATCGTTAACGGGGATCTTCTCTACGGTCTCTCCCATTACGATAAGGGCAGGTTTTTCTGCCTCGACATGGAGACGGGAAAGCTACGGTGGATGGGGCCTCCGCGGACTGGGCAGAATGCGATGTTTCTATCGGTCCCCGGTTATGTTTTGGCGCTGGTCAATGATGGGGAGTTGCACATTATCACGGCAACCGGAGATGGTTTCAGGAAGGCCGCTTCCTACCAGGTGGCCAACAGTCCTACCTGGGCTCCTCCGGTGCTGCTCAAGCGGGGGCTCCTTGTAAAGGACCATGAAGCTCTGACCCTCTGGTCGCTTCCGGACGCGGGTGGGGAGTAAGGGGCTGCTGTGCCCTGTGGCTAATCGTTGACCCGGGTGAAGAAGAGCAGGCGCACCTCCATTACCTGCGAGCCAGGCTTCTCAAGGGCCCGAAGGGTGAGCTTTCCCGCTCCTCTGGATAGCTTCATCCTGCCAAGCTTGAGGGGTCTGAAGTCTTTTACGTAGGATTCGGTTCGTTTTACGCAGTCCTCGCCGGCTCCACGAAGGGGTGGGTCATGGGGCTGGTTGACCTTTGCTCGCACGGAACTCCCGGGGATAGCTCCCGAGGCGCCGGACTGCATGCTGAGCTCGATGATGGAGCCGACATCTTCTTTTCCGCAGGCGTAATAGAGCTCGACCTCGAAGATGCCGTCAGCGGGGACCTCCACGTTCCAGGTGATGGAGTCTTCGATGCTCTTCCAGTTTGTGAAAAAGGAACAATTCGGAAAACGGTTAGAACGCCTGATCGCTCCGGATGATAGTGCGTCCCGGGCCGGGAGCTGCGTGTATTTTGATCCGGGGTGTCCGAGGACGAAGGGGCGTGGAGGCTGCTTCAACTCAGGGAGGAGTCCTTTAGACCAGGAATCTTTAGCTGCCCGCAATCGTGTGGCGATTGCGGGATGATCTCCGGCGACATCTTTGCTCTGACCTGGATCCTTCAGCATGTCGTAGAGCCGTCCCTGGTGGTCGAGGCGAAATCGCTGGGTTCTCAGGCTGACCCGGCCTCTCCAATGAGAGTAGATATTTCTTCCGGGCCATCCGTTTTTTCGAGTAAGCAGCAGGGGCTTCAGGCTGACGCCATCCAGGGGCTTTCGGCTGGCAACTGGAACCTCGGCGAGTTCAGCAAGGGTGGGCAGGAGATCGATCGCGGCGCTGATTTGCGGGACGGTCTTTCCAGCCTTGATCTTCCCCGGCCAGCGCACCAGCAGGGGGCTGCGAACACCACCCTCGTCGGTTGAGCCCTTGCGCCCCTTCATGCCGCCATTCCAGCGGTTGCCATTGGGGCCATTGTCGCAGAAGTAGACGACGATGGTGTCGTTCGCAAGCTTCAGCTCATCCAGCCGGTCCAGGATGCGGCCGACATTCCAGTCGATGTTTTCACACATGGCCAACGCGGCCCGGGTATGCGGTAGATTCTCCCGCTTTTTTGAGATTGGACGCATGGCCAGGTCCTTGTCCTGGAATTTCTTCCACCAGCGATCAGGCACCTGCATCGGCGAGTGGGGGGTGTTGTAGGGAATGTAGGCGAAAAATGGCTTGTCGCGGTTTTGTTCAATGAACTCGATAGCCTTGTTGGTCAGGTCATCAATGATGAAGCCCTTGCCGCGCACCATCCTGCCGTTGTGCTCGAGAACGGGATCGTAATAGTTTCCCCAATGTCCGGAGCAGAAGCCGTAGTATTCATCGAAGCCGCGTGCGTTCGGATGGTAGGGGTGCTGCATTCCGTTGTGCCATTTCCCGAAGGCCCCCGTAGCATAGCCCGCGGCCTGGAACGTCTGGCCAATCATCATCTCATCCAGGTCGGCGCGTTCGCCTCCGGCCGAGGTGCTGAAGACGCCGCTGCGGGGATGGTAGCGTCCAGTGAGGAACTCAGCGCGCGTGGGTGAACAGACCGGGCAGACGTAGAACCTGTCAAACCGGGCGCCGGCACGGGCGAGTGCGTCGATCCTCGGTGTCTGGAGATTCGTGTTGCCGTTGAGTGAGAGATCGCCCCAGCCCTGATCATCGGTAAGGATGACGATGACGTTGGGTTTTCGGGCGTACAGGGCCGCTGGCGCCAGGGTCAGTAGGGAAAATAACAGGAACAGAAACCCCGGAATGGTTTTCATGCTGAGCTCCAGATTCAAGCGGTTCCAGCCAGGTTGCTTCGCGGCTGCTTCCATAGGATACACGGCTTTATCCCGGGCGGAAGGCTATTCAGCTTCGGGGCGGGGCCGGTTGGCCCAGTTTCCCTCACGGTCCTCGCCGCCGACCAGCACGCCCTTTTCGTGCCAGTCGTTTTCAGCCCTGACATCGGGGGTGCAGTAGCGCAGGGTCAGCCCGCAGCGCCTGCGGTCGGAGGTGTTGGCGTCTGAGCCGTGGAGGAGAAGGTCGGAATGTATGGAGACCTCTCCGGCCTCCAGCTCGATCGGGACGATCTCGCCAAAACTCTCCGCGTTATCAACGGTCTGATTCAGCACGTTGTTTTCTTCTTCGCCGCTCGGCCGCCACGTGAGGTGTCCATGGTGATGGGAGCCTGCGATGAATTTCATGCAGGCATTGGAGAGGTCGGTCTTGTCGACAGCCAGCCAGATCGTCGCCGTCCTCGAGGGTGTCATGGGCCAGTAGCTGGCGTCCTGGTGCCAGGCGACCGCCTTGCCATCACCCGGCATCTTACAGAAAAAATGTGACCCCCAGCCGATGACATCGGGCCCGAGTATGTCCCTGGCGATCGCTACGATGGGCGGGTGGGTCAGGATATCCCAGACGGTACCGTGGAGAAGATGCGCGGTGCTGATAGAATAGCTGTCTTCGCCGCTTGCCAGGGTTCGCTGGAGCAGTTCGTCGAAGAAGGACCGGATGGGGTCGATCTCGCCGTCTTCGTAAACCTTCAGGTTTTTGAGGAACCCCTCGCGATTGAAGCTCTCGACCTGTTGAGGTGACAGGACCTGGGGGGCCTCTGTCGTTGAGGGGTGAAAGCGAAGGTCACGCTCCATGCCCTCGATGTCGTCGGGCCGGGGGACTGCGCGAAATTCCTTTTTCATTCCAGGCCTATTTCCCGAGCTTTTCGATGCGATAGAGATGGGTGTCACTCCTGATGAAAAGGGCACGGCCGGCTACGGCAGGGGATGCCATGAGCGTGCCATCGAGCTTGTTGGTGGCAAGGACCTTGTATTTCTTTCCGGCGGC
>DODI01000267.1:0-5920 GCA_003509045.1 Planctomycetota bacterium
AGCTGCAGGGGGCGAGCGCCGAGGCTCTCTCGAGTGCCCGCCTGTCGGTCAGCCGGATCGCCGAGGTGCCGGCCGGCCTCGATGGGCTGGAGGTTCATCGCTACGAGCCCGGCGCCGATGGGCGCGTGAGTATCGGGGGCCTCCAGCATGGCGAGTACCTGTTGTCGGTGGATGGTCCGCTGCTTCAGTCGTTCTCGGCAGACGCCACGATCTTCGAGGAGAATCTGGACGAGCCTCTCGGCCTTCCGTTGCAGCTGAGCGATGAAGAGGTGGTTTCCGTCTCGGGACTCATTGGCGGCCTGGGGCCTTTTGAGACCCGTGGGGTGACGGTGGTGGAGAGGTACTTCATCTCCGGCCGCGAGGAACCCCTGGCGATGCCGCCGTATCCTCTCTCGAGCGCAGGCGTCTTCGGAAGCATCCGCAAGCTGAGGGGAGTCGAGGCGGTCGAGGTGACGATCTGTACGACAACGGAGAGGGGAGAGCAGGCCTTCCGGTCGCGAGGAGAGGGGCCGCCGGACTTTGATTTCGGCGAGCTTCGGCTTCGCCGTCCGCCCCATGCCGTTCTGGAGTTCTTTACCCGGGGATACTCGGTGGTCCCGCCCCCGCTGAATCTCGGTCTCGAGGGCGAGGCTGGCAGCGAGGTCTCGGCCCGCATGAGGCTTTCAGGCGATCTTCTCATGATCGACAATTTGCGAATGGGCCGCTATGTCCTGCGCTGGAAAGGTATCGACGGTGAGGAGGAGAGCTTTCTCTTTGAGGTGCGCAATAAGTTCGGCGGCGAGATCCGCGGCCGGGTTGAGAGAAGGCTGCTGCCCCGGGAAGCTCTCGAGATCGCCATCGTTGACAGCCGCGGGGCGAGAATCGAGACCGCAAGGGTGATCCAGGACGAGACCCTGCTGCCGCTGGGCCTCGAGCCGGGCCACCCGGCGCTCGAGAACAGGTTCTTCGTCACGGTGAAGACGCGTGAGGAGACGAGCTTCTCGGTGGAGGCCGACGGCTACCTGCCGGCCTTTGTCACGGTCCCCCCGGGGGAGGTCGTCCCGCGCAGGATCGTTCTTTACAGGAACGACACCCGGGTGATGGGCAGGGTGCTCGATACAGGCGGCGAGCCCTTCACCGGCATCCTCGAGATCGACTGGACCCCGCGGACTCCGGCGCTGATTCGATATGGGCAGCCGATTGTCGTGGAGGTGTTGAATGGGCGCCTGCAGGCGGAGGGCCTGCTGCCGCAGCCGCGCGATTTTATCTTCCGGCCGAAGGGCTCGAGCAGCTTTCTCCGCCGCCGGCTCGCGCTTCCCGAGGAGCGCAGGCTGGTTGATCTCGGCGTTGTACGCCTGGGCGAGACGCGGACGTTGAAGGGCTTCGCGTATCTTCCCGATGGCCGACCCGCTCCCGGCGCCGTGGTGGCGCTCATGCCGATTGACAGGGCCTACCGCTATCCCGGGGTCGATCCGATTGATCTGGCACGCCTGGAGTGGAAGACGAAGACGGATGAGCAGGGGGCCTTTGAGCTGGGAGAGCTACCGCTGGTTCTGCCCCCGCGCTGGGCTCTGGTTGCCCGGCTGGCAGGTTTTTCCGACAGCATCGAGGAGGACCCTGTATTTGAGCAGGTCTCGCGCGAGCTGGTGCTCGCCCCGGAGACGGTGATCGAGTTGAATATCGGCTACGTCAACAAGCCAGGGGGAGACCACTACGCCTTCGCGCTCGAATTCCAGGCGGACCCCGCCGATCCCGGCTCCCGGGTCGACCTGGGAGAGCTGCCGCCGGAGTTCTACGGTCTCCACAGATTCGAGGGAGTGCGCCCCGGACAGTACAGGGTGAAGTGGGGGCTCCGTGACGCCTATGAGCCGGTTCCGCCGGCCTGGGAGGATGTTTTTCTTCCAGTGGGCGGGCTGGCGCGCCTCAATTTCGTCGTCGAGGGACTTGTCGTTCGCGGCCGGGCGGTATTGAACGGTCTGCCGGTTGAGAAAGGCTGGGTCATCCTGACGCACAACCCAGGGGAGAATGGAGGAGCGCGTGTCGGGCGGGTGCTCGCTGGCGAGTTCGAGATGGTTGACCCACCGAACGTGCTTCGCGCCTGGGCCGCGGTCATTCCCGAGGAGAAGGACCAGGCGCGACAGAATATTTACCGCGGCGAGGCGCTGCCGGTCGAGGTGAAGAACTACCGGACCTCTGTCCGCGCCGGCTTTCTCGAGGTGTCGAGCGCCGGCTACGACATCAGGCTCGAGCTCGGCAAGGACCTGCTGCTGCGCAATCCCGGCTCCACCCTGAGCTTTGATCACTGGGAATGGGATGGAAGACGCTTTCGAGACGTGGAGGATGCCGAGTTGATTGAATCCAGCCGGATCACCTTCGGGCTGCTGTTGCCCGGCTCCTACCGGTTTACGATTCGCAGCGAGACGGGCTCGGTCCTGCGTCAGTTTACCGTACCCCTCAAGGGTGCGGACGTCATTCTTCCGATCCGCTGAGGCCCGCTGAGGGCTGCCAGCTCTCATCAAAGAAGCCCGCGGTCTTCGCCTTGCGTCCGTAAATTTTCCCCTCGCCCAGGGAGATGACGGCATAGTCGCCGCGGCGGGGGAAGAGGTAGGCGTTCGTGCCTCTGAACTCCCGTTCACCGAAGCTATGCCCGCTGTTGATGACCACGTAGTGCTCGGGATCTTTAGGGTTCGGATAGATGAGCATGGGGAGATGTGAGCCGGGATCGAAGGGGCCGGCCCCGGCGACCTTCAGCTTGTCGCTATCCCATTCCATCACGGCGGGAATCTCGGCCAGGAGCTCGGCGATCAGGGAGTTGCTGCCCGGGTCGCCAAACAGGATGAGATGGGTCCCGGCCTTCCCGAGCCGGGTCTTGCGGTCTTCGATGGTCCGGATGTCGCCGCGCAGCCACTTGGGGAAGTCCTTTTCCAGTCTCTCGAGCTCCTCGAGCGCCCCTGCGTGGGCTCTCGGATGCATGGGCTTGCCGGTGGGACGCACACAGAGGAAGGAGTCCATAAAGGCGTCGTCGATCGGTCCCTGCAGCCCGTGTTTTTTTTCAAACGACCTGCCTCCCGGGTTGGTTACGAGCCCCGGCAGCCAGCGTCCCTCGACAAGCTGGAAGGTCAGCGGTTTCGTCCTGGAGACCTTCTTCAGCTTCGGTTGCTGCCCATCGAGCTCGATGCCGGCCAGCTTCCATGGAGGGGAGAGGCTCAGCCGGGAAATATTCTTCGTCGATAGCACGAGGAGACTCTTTTCTTTTTTGTAGACCGCCCGGACTTCAGCTCTCGCCAGGTGTTTTTTGAGGCCTTCGACTTGCAGCCAGCGGCAGCGGTTGTAGCGCGTCGTGTAGGTGACGAAGCGAAGCTCTTCGGGTTCAGCAGGCCGGGCCTCGAGCTGCTTCCTGATGAAGGCCGCCGAGATTTTTCGACTCTCTGGATGAAACCTGTGCCCGGACTTCGGGCCGACGAGGAAGACCGCCCGCAGGCCAGCCGCTCCATTCGATGGGATTTCATCCAGCTTCCAGTTGAGGCCATCCTTGTTGAAACGGAAGCCGCCTGATTGCAGCGCCTCGCGGATATTGACCGAGGCCTGCAGCTGCTTGTCGAGCTCGCCTCCATAGCCGATGGTCGGTACGTTGAAGGCGTTGAGGGAGTAGTCGACCGCGTCGTAGATATGCAGCGCCTTCCCCTGGTGGGGAGGCACCTCCTTGAGCCGGGCATACTTGATGGTGTCGCTGAAACCGGCGCCAGCCTCCACGGCGGCCCATCTTCCCGGGTCGTGGAGCCCGATATGCCAGGCGCCCGCGCCGCCCATCGAGAAGCCGCGCAGGACGATCCTGGCGGGATCGATCCGGTACTGGCGCTCGACCGATGCGAGCGCCTCGTAGACGTCAACCTCGCCTGCCCAGCGGTAGGCGTTGTTGGTCCTGCCGAAGACATGCAGCTCGAGGTGCTTTCTCGTCGGAGGGGCGGGGGAGTCGTGCTTGGCGAGAAAGCTGACCTCGCTGAGGCGGCCGTTGCGTCCATGGAGGACCAGGTCGAGGCGCAGGGGGGTCTTTCCATCGTAGTCCTTTGGTAGGACCAGGCCGTAGGGCTGGATACTCCCGTCGATTTTTGAGCGGTAGGCGCGCGCGAGGCGACCGGTGGCCTGCACCCAGGGTGCCTTCCCCGCTTCGAGAGCCGCGGCACGTTCGAGACCGACATCGAGAACCTTCAGCGCCTTTTGGACATAGCTCTTGTCGTAGAACTCTTCAGGGTAGCGCAACAGCCACTCTGCCGCCTTGGCGTAGATCTCCACATCGAGGAAGCGGTCCTCCGGGATCCGGATCACCTCGGCCCTTTTCCAGAGCTTGTCGAGGCGCTCCCGCAGCTTTTCGAGCCTCCCCCTGATCTTCCCGAGCTCTTTTTCGGTCGGGACATAGGGATCCGCGGCGCTGGTCCAGCGACCTGGAAGGCCGGCGAGTACGCATAGCAAGAGGAAGACGGAACCGGGGAGGGCAAGCAGGCGCTTCCCGGCCGCCCCCTGGTCAGCAGATCTATTCATTTTTCCAGTTCAGCCTAGCGGATCGGGGAATAGTCGGTGGGGTTGAGGAATTGAGCCTCAACCTTGGTGACGACCGGCCCATCTTTCTTGGAGTCGGCCCAGGCCTTCTTCCACGTCTCGTCTCCCATGAAACCCTTCCAGGACTTCTTGCGCGCTTCCATGTTCGGGTAGGCGAGGATGTAGACCAGGGTTTCTGGCTTGTCGGTCGGGGTCCAGTAGCCGATCAGGGTCATGCCGTGCTTCACGAAGAGGTAGTTGGTGTGCTCGCGGAAGCGTTTGTGCAGCACATCTAACCTTCCCTCGGCGGTGGTGTAGGTGCGCATCTCGAACACCCGGGCTTTGAGTCCCTCATCGGCGGAGACTTTTGAGCCGGGCTGCAGCAGGAGGGTCGCGCCACAGAGAATACTCAGAAGGGAAACAGCAAGAAGGATACGTGACTTCATGATCGGACTCCTGGTCGTAGAACATGGATGTAGAAGGAAAAAGAAGAGCGTCGCGCCCGGGTGGGACCGACGACAGAACGTCTATTACAAACTACATCCCCGCCTTGCCACAAGTGCCAAGCATCGAAAGAGAGCAGCCTCGGCTGGGTCTCCGCGGCGCTGGCTGGAGCTCAGCTGTACCGCAGTCCTTCGGTCGGGAGCTTCTTCGCCGCTCGTCGCGCGGGGATGAGACTTGCCAGCAGGCTGACCACCACGGTCGTGATGATGATGAAGGCGAGGTCTTCAAGCCGGAATTTCACCGGGATGTGGTCAAGGTAGTAAACGTCCTGGGGGAAGATCTCCAGGCCGGTGAGGAGGTGGACCCAGCGCTGGAAGGTGTTGATGCCCATTCCGAAGGAGATACCGAAGAGAGTTCCCAGGGTGAGGCCGCTCAGGCAGATGCTGGTGCCGGCGAAGAAGAAGAGGTTGGCGACCCCTGTACTGGTCGCGCCGATGGACTGGAGGATGCCGATGTCGCGGCCTTTCTCGACCACCTGCACCGTGAGGATGATGAAGATCATGAACCCGGCGAAGAGGATCACCACCCCGAGGATGATGCTGACGATGATCTTTTCCGCCTTGACCGCGTTGAGGAGAGTGGCCCGGGTCTCCCTCCAGGTCTCGGTTTTTACAAAGAGGATCTCGGTTTTCCCGAGCTCAGCCTCGAGCTTCCGCTTGAGAGCCGGCAGAGCTTGCGGCCCGGCGTGTTCAGGATCCACCGAGACCCTGATGCCAGAGACCTTCATGTTGCCCCCCGCGTCGGTGAGCTCCAGGTACTGGTTGGCCTCCCGGAGCCGCATGAAGATTCCCTTGGAGTCCAGCTCGTAGAGCCCGGTCTTGAAGTAGCCGGCGACGAGGAACTCCTGCTCCGCGGGCCGGGCGCCATCGGCGGTGAACGAGGTGAGCCGAATGACGGATCC
>DODI01000294.1:0-4971 GCA_003509045.1 Planctomycetota bacterium
CGACCTGAATTTACCGAAGAACTCTCCAGCCTTTTAAGAAGTACCCGTATTCAACAAATCTGTTTCAACGAAGTTCGAAATCGAGCATCTCAAATATTTACTATTCGTATTTTTCACCGCAAACGCCCTACGCAGGTGATGAACCAAACCGTTTGGCACGGTCGATATACGAATCGGGGGAGTGAGTTCCTATTGCTCCGATCAATAGGAAAGTAAAAGAAACATCCAGCGCGCCTCTGCTGAGGGCTACTTCTTCCGTTTCTTCTTTTTGTTGCCGCGTCCGCGGTTCGCGCCTCGAACGCCGCGGCCGCGACCTTGACCGCGCTCCTGGTCTTTCCCCTTCTCCTTGCCCCGGCGGTGCTTCCCCCGGTAGCCCCTGTTCTCGTCCGCCACGGGCCTCTCCCGCCTCGGTATCTTCGTACCTAGACTTTCGAGACGCTCGAGAGGAAGCTTCAAACGCTGGCTGAGCTCCTGGGTGAAGCTCAGGCGATGACCTGTAATCGGATGGCGAAAGGCCAGGCCCCAGGCATGAAGAAACATGTGCTTGAGGCCGATCTTCTCGACGAGAAACTTATTGGCCTCGAAGTCCCCGTAGCGCTGGTCTCCAGCGACCGGTACGCCGTGCCACGCCGCCTGCACCCGCAGCTGGTGGGTGCGGCCGGTATGCGGCATCAGGCGGACCAGGGAGAGCCCCGTTCCGGGGAAGGTACGCTCGAGCTCATAGCTGGTCTCTGCGTTGACCTTGCGGCCTGAACGCACCCGCACATCAACCCGCCCGCCGCGCGCCGACCGGGCCAGGCAGTCGCTCCAGCAGCCGAAGGGCGGCTTCGGCGCCGAAAGCAGGAGCGCCTTGTAGGCCTTCTCGATCTCGCGCTCGTGCAGAGCCTGTTTGAAGATCGCGGCCGCCTCCGGGTCGAAGGCGCAGACGATCAGCCCGCTGGTGTCGAGATCCAGCCGGTGGAGAAGCCACACCCGGCGCTCGCCCTCGCCGGGCACCTCCGTCATGTAGCTCTCATCCTCGAAATCGAACTCACCCTTCAGCAGGGTGTTGGATGCCTTCTTGGTCGGCTGGTTCGGTTGGGAGAGCACGCCCGCGGGCTTGTTGATCACCCAGATCCAGTCATCCCGGTAGACCTCCCGGGCGCCTCCGTGCAGGACCTTGAGCACTCCCTCGCGTTTGCCGCCGGCCTGCTCTCCACGGTCTTTCTTTTCTTTCATGCCGCGCATGCTACAGTCCCGGCCCCTTTCAGTGGAGCCTTTTTCCAGCCGACCCCGGGGAAGCAAGCTGTATAATGTGCCGCTTGCCACGGAGCCACCGAGAGAAATGATAGCCGTACTTGACTACGATGCCGGAAACCTGACGAGCGTCGCCTGCGCCGTTCGCCACCTCGGCCATGAACCCGAGATCACCCGCGACCCCGAGGTTGTCCGCTCGGCCGATCGTGTCATCTTTCCCGGGGTCGGCGCCGCCGGCTCATCGATGGCCACCCTCGAGAAGCTCGGGCTGGCCGAGGCCCTCAGGGACGTCCACTCGGCCGGCAAACCAATCCTCGGCATCTGCATCGGCTGCCAGGTCGCCTTCTCGATGAGCGAAGAAGACGGCGGCACCGACTGCCTCGGCCTGCTCGAGGGCGAGGTCGTCCGCTTCAGCTTCGCCGAGGGCGTCGAGCGCAAGGTGCCTCACATGGGCTGGAACGAGGTGCGCTTCGGCGGCCCCCACGCCGTGCTCGAGGGCATACCCGCCGGCTCGCAGTTTTATTTCGTTCACAGCTACCATGTCGTGCCCGCCGATCCGGCTCTCGTCCTTGGAACGGCCTCCTACGGAGACATCGATTTCACCGCGGCTGTGGCCCGGGATAACCTCGTGGCTGTCCAGTTCCACGCCGAGAAGAGCGGACCGGCTGGCCTGAAGCTGCTCGAGAACTTCCTGGAGTGGAGTCCCTGATGCTGTCCAAACGCCTCATCGTTTGCCTCGACGTTCGCGACGGGAAGGTCACCAAGGGAGTCCAGTTCAAGGGCAACGTGGAGGTCGGAGAGCCCGTTGCCATGGCGGAAGAATACTACCGCCAGGGCGTCGATGAGCTGGTCTTCTACGATATCACCGCCTCGGCCGAGGGCCGCCCCATCGATATCGAGATGGTCCGCGAGGTGGCACGGCGGATCTTCATCCCCTTCTCTGTCGGAGGAGGCATCCGCAATCTCGATGATATGCGCCAGGTGCTGCTGGCCGGGGCCGAGAAGGTCAGCGTCAACTCCCTCGCCGTACGCGAACCCGGGATCATCTCCGATGGCGCCCGCGCCTTCGGCAACCAGTGCATCGTGCTGGGAATGGACGCCCTCAAGGTCGGAGCCAGCGAGGAGATCCCCTCGGGCTACGAGATCGTCGTCAAGGGTGGCCGCGAGCGCACCGGCATCGATATGCTCGAGTGGGCAAAGAGAGCCGAGGCGCTGGGCGCCGGAGAGATTTGCCTCAACTCGATCAACGCCGACGGCACCCGCGACGGCTACGAGCTGACAGCCACACGCATGGTCTCGCGCGCAGTGGAGATCCCGGTCATCGCCAGCGGCGGCGCGGGAACCAGTGAACACCTCGCCCGGGTGCTCACCGAAGGCGAGGCCGATGCCGCCCTCATCGCCAGCATGGTACACTTCCTCGGCTTCACGATCCCCGGCATCAAGAGCGACCTCGCCGCGGCGGGCATCCGGGTGCGACTCGAAACCGGCGACAGTCCGGCAAGCTGAATTATCGGTCGAAGACGACTGCGAGACCCCCCCTGGAGGGCCGTTCTTTTCCGACCGGACAGTTCGCCCCCGGCGTTCTATAATTGATGTGTGAACTGACAGTCCCCGGAGAACCATGAAAAAGACCCTGCTGATCCTCACCGCCCTGCTGGCCGCCGGCGCCGACTCCGCCCTCGCCGACACGGTCGAGCTGCGCAATGGCCGCGTCATCCATGGCAAGGTCATCGGCAAGTTTCCAGCCTCCGGCCCCGTCACGATCACCTTCACCGGCGGCGGCTCGCTGACTCTCGACCCGGGCAACATCCTCAGCGTACGACGCGACACGCGCTGCGACTTCAAGGTCTCGCCCGGAAAGCCGAAGAATGAAAAGCCCCGGAAGGTTCAAGAGAGCGCCGGGGGAAAACCCGGAGCCAGCCCGAAGAAGCCCGAAGAAAAAAAGAAACCGGTACAAGAAGCGGAGGAAGGCGCCGGGACCGACGGCGCCCCGGTCGACCCGAAGCTCGATGCGGAGATCCGCCGTTATGTCAGCGAGCTCTCACGCCAGCGCTCTCAGAACAGGGTCCGAGCCGAGGCCGCCCTGAAGCGGCTGGGCCCGGTGACGCTCCCCTACCTCGAGAAGGCCGCCCGTCACCCCTTCGCGCTGACCCGAAGGGCCATCATCCGGATTGTTGCCGAGACCGGCGGCCCCGAGGGAGTGAAGCTGCTGCGCGCCGCTCTCAAGGATGAAGACTCCTGGGTAAGAAAGCTGGCCCTTGAGGCGCTCGGCGGCTGAGGAAGCTTTTTCCGAGGGATTTTTCCCCCCGGAGCCTCCTGCGGGTACCATGTGCGAATCATGAACAAACACCTCCTGCTGTTAGCGGCCATCGTATCCTGGCTGGCGGCCTGTCCCGCCGGGGCCCAGGAGACGGCTAAAAAACCACCCTCCTCGAAGACTGGCGTGCGCTTCGCCATCGGCGATATCCACGGGGACTACGCCTCCTTCATCAAGCTGCTGGGCAGGCTCGGGCTTGTCGACAGCAAGCTCCGCTGGAGCGGCGGCCGCAAGGAGCTCATACAGACCGGGGACATCTTCGACCGGGGGCCCGGCTCCCGCGCCGCCGTCGAGCTCCTCATGAAGCTCGAAGGCGAGGCGAAGAAGGCCGGGGGAGAAGCCACGACGCTGATCGGCAACCACGAGGTGATGAACCTCGTGGGCGACCTGCGCTACGTCGACCCGCGCGAGTACACCTCCTTCGCCGCGGATGAGACCGCCGCCCTGCGCGCGAAGAAGAAGGCCGCGATCCTCGGACTGGGAAAGAGCTCGGCCGGGCTGCTGCGCTCAAACTACTACGCGGGCCTCGCCTCGAAGATCAACGCGACAACCTTTGACGTCTCCTTTCCGCCCGGCTTCTTCGCCCATCGCGAGGCCTTCTCGCTGCGTGGGAAGATCGGGGCGTGGCTGGCCACCCGCAACACCGTCTACCTCAAGGACCGCAACCTCTTTGTCCACGGAGGCATCAGCCCTCGGGTCTCGGAAATTCTCCCGGGCAAGATCAACAGCACGGTCAGGGCCGACCTGAAGGCGTTCCTCACCGCCACCGACAAGCTCGAGACGCTCGGCGTCTTCGACCTGTCGCTCGGCGTCCACGAGCTCTTCCTGCTGCTGGCGAGGGAGAAGGCGGCCGGGGCGGCGCCCCACCCGAAGGTCGCGGCGAGTTTCGCCGTGCTCGAGAGAATCAAGAATACGAGCCTCCTGTTCGCACCCGACGGTCCCTTCTGGTATCGTGGCCTCGCGCTGGGGGACGAAAAGGCCTTCGCGCCGGAGGTGAAGAAGATCCTGGGATTCCAGGACGTGGACCGGATCGTGATCGGGCACACGCAGCCGGCGTCTCTCAGGATACAGGGAAGATTCTCCAATAGCGTAATCATGATCGACACGGGAATGAACCAGCAGGTCTACATGGGACGAGCCAGCGCCCTGATATTCCAGCCGGATGGAAAGTTGCAGGTATTTGAATGATGGATGAAGAAGTGAACGACGAGCTGGAACAGGCCGAAGAGAACGTGGAAGAGCAGGTCTCTGAACAGCCGGGCGAGGAAACAGCCGAGCCCGTAACAGAAGAAGAGACGGCCGACACGGAAACAGCCGGGGACGAGGCTGGAGAAGAGCCTGTCGTCGAGGAAACAGGTAAGAAAGAAGCCGACGCCGAAGAAGCCGACGCCGAAGAAGCCGACGCCGACGTCGCTCCG
>DODI01000603.1:0-2783 GCA_003509045.1 Planctomycetota bacterium
GGGAGTATCCGCCTCGAGAGTCTCCCCGACCTTCGCTCCGAAATCGGCCGGAACAGGCTTGTCGGGCAGGGCCGAGACCAGGGAGGTCGTCTTCTCGTAGGCTTCGAGAAGCTCACGGCAGGACTCAGACGAGCGCGCCTGCTCGAGCAGCTCGAAACGATCCCCGGGCGAGAGCCTGGCATCCGGAAGCTCCGGCTCCAGCAGCTCCTGCAGATGCTCTTCTACCCGCTGGTAGAGGTCGTCTTTCACCTTCTCTTCGGACATGGAATCGTACTCTTCCTGTAGGAACCTGCTCGCACCTCAGCGGCGCGGACCCAATCCAGCTTCGGTATACTCCATCAGACCGGAAAAAAGCTCAGGAGTTTCGTTCTGACCGGGGAAAAATCAAAAATTCCAGAAACCTGGAACCAGCTTATCCAGGCCAGAAAACGCCGTTGAAACGCCAATCGAACGCTCTCATCTCTGCCTTAATTTTGACAACAGGCGCAGAATCTCAATGTAGAGCCAGACCAGGGTCACCAGCAGACCAAAGGCGGCAAACCACTCCATGTACTTAGGCAACCCACGCTTCGCTCCCTCCTCGATGAGATCAAAGTCGAGCACCAGGTTCATGGCCGCGATCACCACGACGAAGAGGCTGAAGCCGATGCCGACCAGTCCAGAGCCGTGGATGTAAGGTACTTCTACACTGAACATGCGGAGTATCCAGCTCAGCAGGTAGATCATCATGATCCCGAAGGTTGCCGCCATGATGCCGCGCTTGAAGGCGGGCGTGGCGCGAATCACCCCGGTAGTGTAAAGCGCCAGCATGGCGAAGAGAGTGCAGAAGGTCAGCCCAACGGCCTGGAAGGCGATCCCGGGATACTGCATCTCGACAAAAGCCGAGAGCGCTCCGAGAAACAAGCCTTCGGCAAGGGCGTAGAGAGGGCTGGTAAAAGGAGCGGCCTTCGGCGCGAACATGGTGATCAGCGCCAGCGCCAGCCCGCCGATGAGCCCGCCCCAGAGCCAGGGCTGGATCGCGGCAGCATTCCCGGCCTCTACATACTGGAAGGTTTTATCCCACGTATACACCGCCGCGGCGCCAAGCAGGAGCGTCAGGAAGCCCGCCTTCAAAGCCGTACCTTCTACCGTCATCGCGGTCGAGTCGACCAAGCCCTCGGCTCGGCCAAACATCTTGGAGTTCAGGGCCGGGTTAGCTGTTCTCATTTCTTCTCTCCTTTAACGAATGCGTAGCCCCTGAGGGAGCTCGTTCACAAAATCCCATCTCCTGGAGGGACGCCTGCTATACTAAGCAAAGTTCGCAAGGCCGTCCAGATGCGGCCCGCAAGTCGGGTTGAACCCAAAAGACCATTTCAATGACAGCAGAATTTATCGTGATCACCGGCGGCCCCTGCTCCGGCAAGACGACGATCATCCAGGCCCTCGCCGAGGCCGGCCACACGACCGTCCCAGAGGCCGCCACCGAGCTCATCGAAGACCCGGCCCTCGAAAACCTGCGCGCCGACCCGCTGGAATTCCAGCTGCAGGTACTCAGGCGGCAGCTCGAGAACGAGAAACGAGCAGGCGAGCGCGCCGAGCCCCAATCGGTCATCTTCCTAGACCGTGGAATCGGAGATGGTTTCGGCTACCTGAGCTACCACGGGCTGGAGCCCTTCGAAGAGCTCCTCGATGCCTGGCCGGAGGCCCGCGAACGAAGCCGCTGCGTACTCTTCTTCGATTCCCGGCCGGACTACCAGGCAGCATCCCACCGATCGGAGACACCCGAGGAGGCCCGGCGTATTCACGAGATCCTGCTCGCAGACTACCGCTCGCGCCACGACAGGGTCCTTCTCATCCCCTGGCTGCCTGTCGAGGAGCGCCTCGCCCTGGTTCTCGAGGAAGCCGGGCTCACAGGCAGGGAGGCCTGAATGCTGCTCGAAAACAGGATCGCCGTCGTTACCGGAGGAGCGCGGGGCATCGGCGCCGCGACCGCCAGCCTCTTTCGCTCCGAGGGAGCCCGCGTCGAGGTCTGGGATACCGGCGGTGAGCACCCCGCGGCGGGAGACGACGAGGGGATCGTCTGCCGGGCCGTCGACGTCAGCGATACCGGCTCAGTCGAGACCGCCCTCGAAGAGCTGATCTCCCGGGCAGGAGTGCCCGACATCCTCGTGAACAACGCTGGCATTATCTCCGATGGGTTCGCCTCGGAGCTCTCCGATGAGGACTGGAGGCGGGTTATCGAGGTCAATCTCACCGGCACCTTCATCCCCTGCCGAGCTCTCATCCCCCACCTGCGCGAACGCGGCAGCGGGACCATCACCAACACCTCCTCGATCTCCGCCCTCGGCAACAGGGGGCAGTCGAACTACGCGGCCAGCAAGGCCGGGGTCATCGGCCTGACGAGGACGCTCGCCCAGGAGCTCGCCGGCGACTCGGTGCGCGTCAACTGCGTGGCCCCGGGCGCCATCGAGACGGAGATGTTCGACGCGGTACCCGGGAAGGTGAAGGAAAAGTTCATCAGCCGCATCCCCCTCGGCCGACTCGGAAGCCCCAGGGACGTCGCCCGCCTTCATCTCTTCCTCGCCAGCGACGAGGCCTCCTATATGACAGGCCAGACGGTCTTTTGCGACGGAGGCATCACCCTCTGAACCTGCGATGAACGAATCTCCGCGAGCACACCAATGACCCTCCAGCTGATCGACCTCAGCCTTGAAGGCCCCGAAGAGAACCTCGCGCTCGATGAGGCGCTCCTGCTAGAAGCCGAGGCCGCCGCGGCCGAGGGCCGGGAGCTCGGCTACCTGCGC
>DODI01000343.1:0-3641 GCA_003509045.1 Planctomycetota bacterium
GCTGAAGGACAACGGGACCACCATCAGTTACGAGGCCTCTGGCAGGGAAGTGCTCTCAGCCGGCCCGGAACTGGGCCTGGCTAAATCCTTCGTCACCGCCGGTGGATTCGGTGAAAAGAACGTGACCCTTGCCATCAAGCCGAACAGGCCCGTCGTAGGACTCCACGCCTCCGCCCACGTGGCCTCCGGCAGCCCTCCGAATCCCAGGGTGCGCTACCACATTGAGTTCAGCCTGGATTCCGGGAAACGCTGGCTCCCATTGGTCAAAGCGCGCACGATATTGCGTCGCGGCGACGAGCCTGGCGACTTCTGGTCCCAGAGTTTTTCCTACGGATCCGCCGACATCCGGGCCGCAGCCGGTAAACCGATCCTGGTTCGTTTTCACAACGATGGTGGCAAGCGTTACCTGCGCGCCGAGGCCCACCTGGTGCAGACAACCGGCCAACCGGACCCACTCAAGGTGACCTATGCATGGACAGATACCTCCGGACCTCGTACGGGCACCCATATTTTCCGGTCCGGGGGTGACTGGCGACTGAAGACGGGCCGACAGGTTCGAACCCGCTGGGTGGATTTCGAGCCTGTGCGCTAATCTCAGCTTTGACTTAAACCCAGCCAATAGCCTATGCGAGGCCATTCCCCCTGCTTGCTTATCGCCCGGGGCATCGCTTAGGGTGTCAAAATGTGCCTATCGCTGACTGGCGTTTGTTTGGATGGCCGCTCATTTCACGATCACGATGGCCGGTCGGCTCGCCGAGCTGGAACCATCGGCCTTTACGCCGACGGCAAAGAGGACACGTAGCCCGGGTTGGAGCTTCCTTGCCGGCAGAGTCCAGGGTTGATCCGTGGTTTCACCCAGAACCCTGTTGCCATCGTGAAACATGACCTTTTTGTAGTCTCCCTTGACGCTCGCCGACAGCGTATGGGTTTCGCTTGCCGAGAGAAACCCTCCGTAACCGAGGCCGCAGGCTCCCTTGCCGCCCCACTTGCCGTCGATCTTTGCATAGGGGCGCCTCGGGCCGATGATTTTCAGGTCGTTGCAGGAAGAGTGGTAGGAGCGCCACGACCATGCGGTGTATTCGTCCGGAAACCAAACGGGATACCTGGCATGGTTCAGTTTGTCCGACCTGGCAGGGGCAATCGGGTTCCATGAGCCTATGGGATCGAAGTCACCGACCCAGCCGTTCTCACGCAACATCGGCTTAAGTTTCACCGGCTCTCCGGCGGCCGGCATCATCTCCGGCATGCGCGCCCGGATGCAGCGGTCGAGATAGAACATGAAGAAATTGAACTTCGAGTAGATGCCGTGCTGAAAGCCGTAGGTGCTGGCTCGGCAACTCAGGTCGGCAGGCGGGTTCTTGTCCTTCTTATAGGTGCGCGTCCCGCTCTTGAGGTCGGCCTTGGAGATTTCCCAGGCGAAGGGGAAGGGTACCTTCTTCGTCAGCTCGGGATATTGCCTCAGCCGGTTGGGAAAGGAATCGCTCCAGGCAAGAACCCGCTCGGGAGCGCGTGCATAGAGGTCGGCACACAAGCGCGACCCGTTTTGCCCAAGCCAGCCGACGATGGGAGCGCTGGACAATTCGGGATGCCCCTTTGCTTTGCCTGCATGATCGAGGTACCGCAGCAGCAGTCCCATGTCCTCGGCCGGGTGGCCGAGCTTGTAGCGCCCGTTTCGCTTGTCGTTGTGACCAAGGTCGTACTCGAACGGCCATGGCACGGTGACGAGGGCGAAGTCCCATAGATCAGCCAACTCGCGGGGGTCACCGCTGTGGAAGACGTAGCAGACGAATACGCCCCGAACGGGTTTGTCGCCATTGGGCAGATAGAGTTGGATGCGGTCCTTTACTTCGCGGATTTCGCTCCAGGTCGGCTTGCTGTCGAGCGAAGACAAGGGAAGCCATCCGGGCGGAAAATTCTCGGCTGCCTGCAACGTTATGGAAACGAACAGGATGGACAGCGCTTTCTTCATTGCTTCCTCAGATCGTAGCAAACCACTGTACCGGCCTCGGTGCGCCAGAAGATGCGGCCGGCGATCACCGGCGGCTCCATGAGCACCTGGTAGCTGGTGGTCAGGGGCTGGGCTGGCTTCCAGGGGCCGGAGAGCTTCCTGAAGTTTTCCGGGTCAGCCGAGTACAGGTTGAATGAGGCCCGGCTGCCGTGGGACCAGTCGATGCAGTGCAGCAGCTTGTCCTCGATCAATTGAAACCAAAAATCGTTCTCGCGGGGCTCGTCGACCAGCACCTCCCCGGTAGCTTCTCTAACTATGATGAAGCGCCGGTCGGTTGTCTTGTCCGGCCCGCCGGTGGTGTGGTAGACGTAGCCGTTGCGAACCAGGGTGCGTGCACGGGCCAGGCTGTCGCTCCAGGTGGGAGTCAGGAAATGGGGCTTGTCGGGCAGGGTCCAGGCGTGGGTAGCTCCTTTGGGGGTGATCCTATAGGCCCCGAGGAGGCCGAAGGGAGCTTCTCCATCGGCGTTCTTCGGGGAGGAACCGTTCGGGTTCTCCTTCATGATCCTGCTGCCGACGTTGACCAGGACGTGATTTCCCGAGGGGGCCAGGTTGAACTGGGTGGAGTGCAGCCCGCCGACCGCCCAGAGGACCTTGCCGGCCACCGGGTCAACCAGGTTCAATTGGGCCTCTCCCGGCTTGCCGCCGGTGGCGCAAAGCAGGTATTCCTTCTTTCCTTGCCGCCACACGGTCGGGGTGTTCCACCTGGAGATCACCTTGGGCAATTCCCATTTCTTCTTTCCATTGGCGGAGTCCAGCCCGAACAAGGTGGTTTTGCGGGGAACGATGAGGGTGTCGCCGGCGAAGACCAGCGATTGTTGCCAGGCGTAATTTGCCGAGGCCTGCAGAATATTTGACCGGGCGAGGTGCTTGCCCCTCTCGGCGATCATTCTCACCTCCGGTTCCGTTTGCCAGAGCTTCTTCCCGTTAGCGGCCGCATAGGCAAAAATACGCCCGGTCGTTCCCATGCTGTAGATCCTGCCGCCATCATAGACCGGGGCGACCTGGAAACCGTTGCGCTTGCCGACTCCCCAGACAAAACCGCCCGGCTCGGCGGCTTTCCAAGCCGTCTTGCCGGTCCTGACGTCGACGGCAATGACCAGGTCATCGGCTTCGAGGCGGGCCTTGGCGATCGCCGGGTTCTTGCGGGATTTCTCGTCATAGGCAAGGGCCTGCACGTCATACAACTTGCCGGCCGGCCTGAAGGTGGTCGCAAAGAGCTTGCCCTCGGCGATAATCGGCGCTGCCCAGCCGCCCGGGGTGGCCTTCGGATTGGGTCCGAGGATATCGAGGATCTTTTGCGCCCTGCCCTCCGCCGTTTTCGCCTTGAAGGCGCCGGTGGTGTGCTTTGCCCGGCCGAAGTCTTTGTCTTCGGTTTCCCAGACGAGTCGTGCTTTCGACAGATCGTCAACCAGCGTAGCGCCGGTTTGCGGCACGCTAAAATTCCCATAGGGTCCCTGCATCGCAGGCCAACCCAGGTTCCACGCTTCTCCAGGTGGAATCGTTTCCTCAGCGTAAAAGAGAGATACGCTCGAAAGAGAAACCAGCGCGAAGCAGACAATACGCTTCATGTCCATACCCTCTCCAAGTACCAGTTGAACCCAACCAATAGCCTATGCGAGGCCATGGGCGGGGG
>DODI01000343.1:3967-4450 GCA_003509045.1 Planctomycetota bacterium
GGGGGCAAGGAGAGGGTGGCCCCTCATCCTCTTATCTCCCACTCGTTTTGCGGTAGAGAAAGGAGTCGCTGGTGAGCAGGGAAAGGATGAGCTGCTTCATGCTGCCGCCGCCCCGGACGTAGGCCTGGTCGGCGCGGCGCAGGGTGGAGGCATCTCCGAGTGTTTCGTTGCGGCCCATGAAGTAGCGGAAGGCGTGGCGGACGAAGACCTGGCGGACGCGTGGTGAGTCAGCCAGCTTGCGCACCATTGCAACGGCGTCGGGCACCTCACCATCAAGCGCCTTGAGCCCACTGTTGTTGATCGCGCCGGAGGTAAGGACCGGCCTGCCAAGCTCCCTGGTTCGCCAGCGGCCGAAGTGGTCAAACATCTCGAAGGGCAGGCCGACCGGGTTGGTGTCCTGGTGACACTTCCAGCAGTAAGCCTCCTCGGTGACCTCCATCTTCTCCCGGAGAGTGAGGGTCTCGTCGTTGGGAAGCTGGGCGT
>DODI01000180.1:0-5237 GCA_003509045.1 Planctomycetota bacterium
CTTACACATAATTGTGTAACCTCCAATTAGGGGTAATAAACCGATTTGTTTGATGAATGTATTTAGGAACTCACAACCCGGACAGTGATGGAGTGGCTGTAATCACTACAGCCCCATCTGTTCCAAACGATTCGTTCCAAATACGACCCTACTAAATCACCGCTGCCTGATGGGACAGACAGCGCAGACAGTAAATTTTCCTTTCGTACCCAAACGTACCGGCAATTACTGCCGCTACGCGCTCCTGAGTATATCAATATTTGATTCGCTGAAAAAGCACTTTATTACAGGGTTTTCAGCCGATGAGGATGGATTGTTTCAGGGTTGAGGATGGATACATCAGTTCTGTTGAGTTCCAAGCAGGCGTTGCCAGGCAATGGTTCTGTGAAGTAAATAAAATATGTAGTCATGCTAGCGAATGGGGTGAATCCTGAGGTAGGTGGGGGAGTTAGGATTCGCCTGCCTTAGTCAAGGGGGACTGAGCGACAGCCCTCGTTGCTCTCTTAAAACAGTCTATTACCCGTAAAGTATTACTGTGTAATGACTAATAGTTTTTCAGGTAGCCGGAGGCCTGGGGTACGCTACCGAAAAGCTGAAAGACCGAGGGAGAAAGAGGTGGTTCACTCTAGCCAACCCAATATAGAGAACTGGGTTGAGTAGTTATCGATCTCCAGCAGAGTCGATTTGATCAGCTGGAGTCTCATTTGCAGCCTGATGACGGCCAGTCGAGAGGGCCGTTATGAGCAGCGCGGCGCCTGCGATCAGGAGAAATAAACCAAAGAGCAGAGTCGCAATGGATGTTTCCCCTAAAGTGTTGCATTTATTGGTGTTCGGGCGGTGATGATCGCTGGCGGAATGCATCATTCTTTAAGCAGATGCTCTCTATTCGTCTCGAGATTTTCAAAAGTGGATGAGTTCCCTCCGGGCCAGCGAATGATGACCTTTTCAGCCTTCTTTGAGCCTGCCAGGCCAAAGTGAAGCCTGAGATCGTTCTGGCAGACATAGCTGCCCCCGCTTCGCACCTCGGCCACCTGGGTTCGGCCAGCCGCGGTGACGCTCGCCCGGGCTCCCAGCGCGTAGGGATCTTTCTTTCCCTTGAGCTTTAGTGAGAGCCAGGTGTTTTTATTCGACGTCTCGTTGATGAGAAGAGACGGACGCTCGCGGGAATTGCAGATGACTATGTCGATGTCCCCATCGTTGTCGATGTCTCCGAAGGCGGCACCGCGACTGGAGAGTTTCTCTCTCAGGCCGCTCCCGCCGCCTTTGGTGATCTCGGTGAACCGCTTGTTCTCTCCTCGATAGAGCTGGTTCCGCTGACGATATTCAGAGGATTGGTCGTATCTGTCGATCTGGTCCTCGAGGTGACCGTTGGCGATAAACAGGTCCAGTTGTCCATCATTGTCGTAATCAAGCAGCCGAGTTCCCCAGCTGACCATTGGCAAGGTTGAATCTCCAAGGCCTCGGCTCAGCGCCTGATCGGAGAAACCGAACTTGCCCTCGTTGCGGTAGAGAGCGTTCAGCTGTTTGTGGTAGTTGGTGACG
This sequence comes from Planctomycetota bacterium, assembly GCA_003509045.1. Taxonomy (GTDB): domain Bacteria; phylum Planctomycetota; class UBA8108; order UBA8108; family UBA8108; genus UBA8108. The sequence goes on from DODI01000180.1 coordinate 1,543, forward strand.
ACCAGGTCGAAGCTCCCATCTCCATCGAAGTCGCCCGCATCGACCCCCATGCTTCCCTGCTCGGCTCCATCGAGTCCGACCGCGGCCATCGCCTCCGTGGCGATGTTCTTGAAGGTTCCGTCTTTCTGGTTTTCGAAGAGAAAGTTGTCACTGACATCGTTGGCCAGGTAGATGTCCGGCCAGCCATCGTTGTTGAAGTCGCAGACGGCGATGCCCATTCCCCATTTGGGGCCGGGCTCCGGGTCGCGAGCTATGCCGGAGCGCTTGCTGACATCTTCAAATGTGCCGTCGCCGTTGTTTCTGAACAGGGAGTCGTGTACCGGTGTGTACTGTCCGGGGGCGCAATAGCCGGGAGTGTTGTTGTTGAAGCAGGGCTTGCTCGAGGCGAAGTCGACCTCACAGTAATTGCTGACGTAGAGATCGAGGTGTCCATCCCGGTCATAGTCGAGAAAGCAGGCGCCGGCGCTGAAGCGCGTGTCATCGACTCCGGCCTCGGAGGTCACCTCCGTAAAGGAGAAGCCTTCTTTTGCGCCGTTGTTACGGTAGAGATAGTTTCGTCCGAAGCCCGCGACATAGATGTCAAGGTCTCCATCTGAGTCGTAATCACCCGCTCCGCAGCCGATGGAAAACCCCCGGGCTTCAAGGCCTTTCTGCCTGGTCACGTCCTCGAAGGTTCCGTCCCCCCGATTACGGTAGAGTGCGTTGGGAGGGCAGGATGCCAGGTCTTCAGGTGGGGGCAGGGGGCAGCCGTTGAGGAAGTAGATGTCGAGGTGTCCATCATTGTTGAAGTCGATGAGTCCCACTCCTGAGGCCAGCGTCTCGACGATGTAGTATTCGCCCGTGCTTCCGTCGGTGTGTTGGAAGGTGATTCCGGCCTCCGCGGATTTTTCGAGGAACCGGGCAGAGGAGGCGTCCTTGCCGCGGACGGTCTTGTTGGTATCTTCCTTGCAGCCTGTTGTAGAGAGCAGCAGCAGTACAGCCAGGGAGGCCTTGAAGGTCTGAACGCAGCCGGATTGTGGAGGTCGGTTTCCAGTCATCATGGAGGTGCGGGATCCGCTAATTATTTCCGGGTAGTCTCTGTTTCAATTGGGCCAATTTTTTTTGCAGGTCTTCCCTGCCGACCCTGTCTTGTGCCGGCAGTCTTCGAATACCTTCTTCCAGGGTTTCCCTGGCCTCTTCAAGAAGTCCCGCTTCGAAGTAGGTTTTCGCCAGTAGATTGTACGCGGTGGCGTTTGGAATCTTGCTGTAGTTGACCGCGTTTTTCGCGTACGTGAGAATCTCCCCCAGGGTGCTGGCGTCCTTGGAGCCGAAGTTGATGAGGATTTCAGCCAGTAGTCCATTGGCCTCAGCGTGTTCTGGTGACAGCGTGAGGGTTTTCCTGGCGGCCTTCTGCGCGGCGACGGCATGAATGCTCTGATTGCCTTTTCCAGACGCCAGCGCCCTGAGATGGGCCTCGGCCAGCTTTAAGGAGAAGAAAGGATTGTCTGGCATTGAGCTGGCCGCCTGGCTGGTCGCGGTGATCAGCTCGGCTGCAGTCCCGTACTTGGAGACAAGATCCATTCGCTTGATATGCGCAGTGCGGTTTGCCGGGTCCAATTGCAGGGTCTCCTCGACCGCATCCCCTGCGAGGCTGCGGAATCTCGCCTGGCGCTGGTTATTGTCCGCGGCACGATTGTGTTCTTTCGTAAACAGCTCGGCAGCATCCAGCCAGGTGAGCGCCGCATCTTTCTTCTGCCGCTCCCGGCCACCGTTGTCAGCATTCTTGCGGTTGGCGAGAGCCTTCTCCTCCTGGCCCTTCTTGACGGTTTTCCAGCGTTCCAGGTAGGAGTCCGCCTCTTCTCCTTTGTCCAGTCGGCGCAGTGCTTCCGCGAGGCCATAGAGCGCTTCGCGACTGTCGGGCTCCAACTCGATTGCGGCTCGGTAGGCGGCGGCGGCCTCTTTCCAGAGTCCCAGGGCTTTGCAGGAGATTCCGAGATTGGCATGGGTCCAGGCATCTCCGGTTTCGCGGCGAATTTCAGTCCGGAAGGCCTCGATGGCTTCTTCATGTCTCTGCATATGTGCAAGCACCTGTCCAATGCGAGTCCAGGCGCCTTTCGCTGCCGGGTCGTATCGCAGGGCCATGTGACAGGCCTTGATCGCTTCGGAGCCTCGGTTCGTCAGTGAGTAGATCTCGGCAAGTGACAAATAGACGTCGACCGTGACCGGGTTGACCTTGAGCCCTTCACGAAAGAGCGCCACGGCCTTCTCGTTCATTCCAAAGCGTTCGTGGACGGAACCGATGTTGAACAGCGCCTGAGCTCTCTCCTGCGGGACCCGGGAGCGCGCGCGCCTGGCAACGGCGATTGAGTATTCGTAGAGGTTCTCCTTGGATGGCAGGGAGAGATCTTCCTGTGGCTTCTCGCTGCAGGCCGGGACGAAGAAAAGGAGCGCTGTCAGCCCGAGAGCTGTCGGTCGCATGGGCGAAGCTCGCCTCATTTTATTCATGCCGGAGCCTCCTTTTCGCCATCAGGGCCGGGTCCATCGCCAGGTTGTCCGGAAGGGTCTTCACCCCCTGTTTCGCTTTCGCCGGGCTGCCTGAAGAAAAGGTAGGTGCAGATACTCGTAAGGACGAAGACTCCAGCCGCCACCGGGAAGAACGTGTCAAAACCGAATGCGATCGGGAGAAAGAACGCCGTCATCGATCCAAGCCCGGCACCTACCGCGTCCATGGCAAAGACGGCCAGGGGGTTGTGAGCGGCTTGCTCAAAGAGTACGGGGAAATAGCTTCCCGTTACAAAGGCGACAGGCGCGAGGAGGAGGATGGTTGTGGTCGGCGATAGCTCTGGCTGAAGGAAGAGCAGGAGAATACAGAAGATCGAGCCGGTTAATTGAAAGATGGGCAGGAGGCGAATCGAGCTGAAGATGCTGCCGAGCCCGGAGAGAATGAGGAAGCTGATGGCTCCCAGGACCAGCGCGTCGTGAAAGACATAGAGTTTTTTGAAGAGCGCGAGGATCAGGTAGTGCTCCAGGATGAGGAAATTAGCTCCAATGAGGAAGCTGATCAGGACGACCTGCAGGTAGCTGCGTCCCGCGATTTTCGGGTCGCCTCGTTTTCGCAGGGCGAGGACAAGGATGATTCCAATGCAGCACAACAGGCCAGCTGTTATCGCGAAGAGCTTGCTGACCTGCGCCAGCGAAAAAATATGGCTTACGTTTCCCGCGAGGAAGGGCTGGTCATCGCTGATAGCGGAGAAGCCTTCCTCGTCGATGACGGCGTAGGGGCCGCAGCGTGCCGATGGATTCGGAGGCAGCTTGAGCCCGTCATCCGCAGCCAGGAAGAACTTGTCGACCTCATCGAGGTCAAGGAACGGCGCATCCCTGTTCCGACCCGCCAGGATGAGGAATTCCTGTGAGTTGAAGTAGGCTTTGACGACAAGGTTGACCCTGTCGCTGCGCAGGGTCTGCACATACTGGTTGGTCAGGATCCCCTTGGGATCAAGCCCTGTGGGATACCAGATCGCAAGGAGCCCTTTTTCGCTGAGACGGTCGCGCAACGTGACGTAGGCATCAACGGTGCGGATCATATTGCCCGGCTCCAGCATCATCTGGGGATAGCCGCCTACGCTCGGCAGGTAGATCAGGTCGAATTTCTGGTCCGAGCTTTCCATGAACCCCCTGGCCTCATGCCGGATGGGGCTGACTTCCTCGCCCTCGTA
>DODI01000357.1:0-3452 GCA_003509045.1 Planctomycetota bacterium
GGCCGAGCAGATCCGCGACCAGGCCCTGGCGGCCAGCGGCCTGCTCTCAGAGAAAATGTACGGCCGCAGCGTCAAGCCCTACCAGCCAGCCAACTACTGGTTCAAGCTCTATCACCAGGCGAAGTACCAGCAGGACAAGGGCGATGGTCTCTACCGCCGCGGGGTCTACACCTACTGGCGCCGGAGCTTCTGGCACCCGAGCCTGCGGGCCTTCGATGCCCCCAGCCGCGAGGAATGCGTCGCCGAGCGCCCGCGCTCGAACACACCCCAGCAGGCTCTCGTGCTGCTCAATGACCCGATCTATGTCGAGGCGGCCCGCGTATTCTCCCAGAAGCTCATGGTGGAGGGGGGGGGGACTTCCCCCGAAAGGATCAACTGGCCCTACCGCCGCATCCTGTGCCGGGACGCGCAAGGTTGGGAGATTGATACTCTCGTCAAGCTCTACGAAAAACAGCTCGCCGGATTCCGTGAAAATAAGGACGCCGCTGCCAGGCTGGTCGCGGTCGGCGAGTATCCGGTTGCCAAGGAACTTTCCGCTGTCGATGTGGCGGCCTGGATGTCGGTAACCCGGACTGTCCTCAATCTCCACGAAACCATCACCCGCAACTGAGCTGGAAGCGCCATGCAGAAGAACCTGCCTGATCAAACTGAGCTCTGCCGCCGAACCTTTCTCGGCCATGGGACCAGCGCGCTTGGCGCCGCGGCGCTCGCCTCGCTGCTGTCACCTGCAGGCGCGGCCGCCGCCGAGGGCGACCCTTCGCGGCCAGGTCTCCTGAGGCCTCTGCATTTTCCAGCGAAGGCCAAGCAGGTCATCTTCCTCTACATGGCCGGGGGACCTTCTCATCTCGAGACCTTCGATTACAAGCCGAAGCTGGCTGAATTAGGGGGCAAGCCGATGCCTGCCTCCATCACCAAGGGCCAGCCGATCGCCCAGCTTCAGAACAAGGCCCTCAAGTGCCTGGCGCCGCAATACCCCTTCAGGCGTTTCGGCAAGTCTGGCCAGGAGATCAGCACCGCCTTCAAACACCTGCCGGAATTGGCCGACGAGCTCTGCATCATCCGCTCACTCAAGACCAAGGCCATCAATCATGATCCGGCCCACACCTTCATGAATACCGGCACGACGATCAGTGGCCGCCCGGCGATGGGCTCCTGGCTGCTCTACGGTCTCGGCAGTGCGGCCGAGAACCTGCCGGGTTTTGTCGTGATGACCTCCACGGGTGGCGGCCAGAGCCAGCCGATCGCCTCTCGGCAGTGGCATAGCGGCTTCCTGCCTGGCGAGCACCAGGGTATGCAGTTCTATTCATCCGGCGATCCGGTCCTCTATGTTCGCAACCCGCCAGGGGTTTCGCCTGGATCTCAACGTGATGTCATTGACGCCGTCGGAGCGCTCAACCGGGGCAGGGCAAAGACGCTGCGGGACCCTGGCATCGCCGCCCGGATCAACCAGTACGAGCTCGCCTTCAAGATGCAGATGAGCGTTCCCGAGCTGACCCAGATCTCGGACGAGAACAAGGAGACGCTCGATCTCTACGGCATCAAGGGTTTCGATGGCTCCTTTGCCGGCAACTGCCTGCTGGCCCGGCGCCTCGTGGAGCGGGGAGTACGCTTCGTGCAGCTCTACCATCGCGGCTGGGACCATCACGGCGGCATCAAGAAGGGGATCGCCAAGACGATGAACCTCGTCGACCAGGGCACCACGGCTCTTATCAAGGATCTCAAGCGCCGCGGTCTTCTCGACAGCACGCTGGTGGTCTGGGGCGGAGAGTTTGGCCGTACCCCGATGGCCCAGGGAGATGGTAGAGACCATCACATGATGGGCTTCTCCATGTTCATGGCCGGCGGCGGCGTCAAGCCGGGGGTTACCTACGGCGCCACCGATGACCTGGGCTACCACGCGGCCGAGGATATAGTCGAGGTTCACGACCTGCACGCCACGATGCTGCGCCAGCTTGGCATCGACCACAAGCGCCTGACCTATCGCTACAACGGACGTGATTTCCGCCTCACCGACGTTCACGGCAAGGTGATCAAAGAGCTCATCGCCTGATGGCTCTCGATTGGAGGCGGTGATTATTTCCGCAGGTCGAAGGCCAGCAGGATGTCCTGGTCGCGGATGTAGAGGATGCCGTTAGAGACCACCGGGTGGGGCCAGGCCTTGGCCTTGGAGCGGTCGGGCTGGTCGAACTGGCTGATCTCCTTGTAGGCCTTTGGGTTGAGCTCGACGAGGGAGATCGGGCCCTTCTCCGCCCGCAGGATGATCTTGCCGTCGACGACCACGATGGAGCCCTTGCCGGCGCTTCTTTTGCGCCACATCTCTTTGCCGGTCTTAAGCTCGAGGCAGGCGAGGGTGCCACCGCTGGAGCCGTAGACGTAATCGCCTACGCGGATGCAGCCTCCGTGATGGTTGGAGATGCTCTTATTGGCGTAGATCTGCTTGGCGCTGAAGCCGCGCTTGGTGCGGGTGACCTTAAAACCATTGCAGCCGACGCCGTAGGCGCTGCTGACGAAGAGGTGTCCCTCGTGGAAGACCGGCGTGGTGATGGTCGCAGTCTGACCCTTGCGGGGCGCCTTCCAGAGCGGCTTTCCGGTTTTCGCATCGAGCCCGACAACGCTGGAGCCGGTGAGCTGGATGTACTGGCGGCGTCCGCCGAAGTCCCTGGCGATGAGCGAACTGTACTGGGCTCCATCGGTGAAGTCCTTGCTCTGCCAGCCGAGCTTGCCGGTCTTCGCGCTGAGGGCGACCACTGCGCCTTTTTTACCGCCGGGGGTGACCATTACCTTGCCGCCATCGACCAGCGGGCTCTCGGTATAATTCCATCCGCCGGAGCGTCCGCCGAAATCCTTGGTCAGGCTCCGGCGCCAGACCTCGGCGCCGTTGCTGGCTTCGAGGCAGACGAGATCGCCGAACTGCCCGAGCGCGTAGAGATGGTCTCCATCGAGCGTCGGGGTGCAGCGGGTACCCTTGTAGTTGCCGCCGGTTTTGCCGACGGCCTTGGAGGCCCAGAGAATCTTTCCTTCCTTGGCATCGAGGCAGAAGACGTGGCTGCTCTCCTTGCCATCGCCCATGGTGTAGATCAGGCCGTCTCTGATGCTGACGCTCGAGAATCCTGAGCCGATCCCCTTGGCTTTCCAGACGAGCTTTGGTCCACCTTCGGGCCATTTATCAAGCAGGTCCTTTTCAGTGGAGACGCCGTCACGATTCGGTCCGCGCCATTGCGGCCAGTCGCCGGCGAAGGAGGTCAGATTGATTGCTGCAAGAACGAGCGTGATGATAGCTATTGTTCTGATTTTCATAGTGAGTTCATGCTAAGACTTAGGAGGTCTGAACGGAAGCCCGAAAAATCTTTCGCGGACCTGATTGCAATGTCCTTGAATACCTGCAGGTCCCCATAAAATAATATAGTCATGATTCTGTCCAGAGTTACATCTGTCATAGCAGGCGCTCTTTT
>DODI01000356.1:0-2231 GCA_003509045.1 Planctomycetota bacterium
TCGCCTGCTCGAGACCCTGGAGCCCATCCATGCAGCAGGCCACCTCGTAACCCTCCTGTTGGAGGTTGTACTGAATGACCTCGAGGATATCTTCCTCATCCTCGACAACCAGCACCGTTGATTTGCTCAAAAGAAGACCCTCTTCAAAACGACAGGGCACGAAACCCGGCTGGCCATGGTTTGCTTGACACCACCGCCCAGTCGGTGAATCATCAATCCCCGAAAGAGTCTATGAAAACAGAAACCCGGCTTGCTGGGTAATCGGAAAAAATGAGAATTTCCCCGCGCTTAACCAGGCCCTTACAAAACAAATTGGCGCCCCTGGCCTGTTTGCTGCTGTGGCAGATTGCTCACCCGGCGGCCGGTCAACTGGAAGCCGGTGATCTGCCTGCGGCCGCTACAGGGGAAGCGCTTATTTTTGAGACAAATGTACTGCCCCTGCTGCGTGAGAACTGCTTGCGGTGCCACGGGGAGAAAAAGAAGAAGGGCGGGCTCGATCTCAGAAGCGTGGAGTCGGCTCTGCGGGGAGGAGAATCCGGAGAAGCCCTGATTCCCGGCAAGCCCGATGAGAGCCTGATCATCGAACTCATCAGCAAGGGAGAGATGCCCCCCGGGAAAAAGACACGCCTTGACCCCGCCGGCCAGAAGCTCATTCGAAGCTGGATTGAAGGCGGAGCCCGGAGTCTCAAACACCCCCAGGGCGCTCCGAGAGAGCGAGAAGTCACCGAGCACGACATCACCCCGCTGCTGCTGTTGCGCTGTACCGTCTGTCACGGGGGGAGAAAAAAAGAAGGCGAGCTCGACCTGCGTACCCGTGAGAGCATGCTCAAGGGCGGCAAGTCCGGACCGGCGATGATTCCCGGCAAGCCCGATGAGAGCCTGATGATCAAAAAGATCCGGGCAGGAGACATGCCGCCTGCCCGCAAGCTGGTTGTCGTCAGCGTCAAGTTCATGCGACCCAACGAGCTGGAATTGCTGGAGCGCTGGATCAAGGCCGGAGCCCCCCCTGCAGAGAGGACGGGAGAACCTCCGGACCAGGCCTCCTCCATTGAAGAGAAGGACCGGGAGTTCTGGTCCTTCCGGCAGCTTGAAAAAACAAAGACTCCCGAACCGGAAAACAAGGACCGGGTCCGAAACCCGGTAGACGCCTTCATCGAAACCCGCCTGGAGAAAGCAGGACTCCGGCTTGCCCCGGCTGCCGGACGCTTGACCCTGCTGCGGCGGGCCTCTTTCGACCTGCTCGGGCTCCCGCCCCGTCCCGAAGATGTCGAGGCGTGGCTCGCGGATGACAAGCCCGGAGCCTGGGAGCGCCTGGTGGACCGCCTGCTCGAGTCGCCGCGCTACGGCGAGCGCTGGGGCCGGCACTGGCTGGATGTGGCGGGCTATTCCGACTCCGAAGGCGGCCAGCATGCCGACCGGATTCGCCCACAGAACTGGCGCTACCGCGACTACGTCATCCAGGCCTTCAACGACGACAAGCCCTACGACCAGTTCCTCCTTGAACAGCTCGCCGGCGATGAGCTTGCCGACTACCGCAGCCCCGAAGGGGTCACCGATGAGGTCTATTCAAACCTCATCGCCACCGCCTTCCTGCGCCAGTCTGTAGATGGGACCTATGCCAACATCACGAATTTCGTCCCCGATCGCCTGGAGATCATCGACGACGTGATCGAGACGATCGGCTCCTCGCTCCTGGGCCTGACCCTCCACTGCGCCCGCTGTCATTCGCATAAGTTCGACCCGATTCCGCAACGCGACTACTACCGCCTGACGGCCACCTTCAAGGGAGCCCTCGATGAACACGACTGGCTGAAACCAGACGGGGACGCGGGCAGCGGGCGTTACCTCTCCGTTCTCCCTGAAAGCAAGCTCGCGAAATGGAAAGCCGAGAAAGCCGCGGTCGATGCGCAGATTGACCGGCTTCGTAAAGAGCTGGCGGAAAAAAGGAAAAAGCGCTCGGCAGAGCTGGGAATCGCGCCCGGAGAGCTTGAAAAGAAAGATGCCGCTTTCAAGAAGACGGTCGACAGCGCCAACGAGCGCATCAAAGGACTCGAAAAGAAAAAGCCCGAGAAGCCCCTGGTGCGGGCGCTGTGGGACAGGGGGACACCTTCTCCGACCTACCTGCTCAAGAGAGGCAGCTACCTGACCTCGGGGCGGCCGGTCTCAGCCGGCGTTCTCTCCGCTCTCAGCGAGCGAGGAAAGCCTTTCCGGCCGGCTCCTCCCTGGAAAGG
>DODI01000356.1:2613-4750 GCA_003509045.1 Planctomycetota bacterium
GCATCCCCTGACCGCCAGGGTGATGGTCAACAGGATCTGGAAGCATCATTTCGGCCGGGGAATCGTCAGCACCCTGGATAATTTCGGTAAAACAGGCACCCGGCCCACCCATCCCGGCCTGCTCGACTGGCTGGCTTCCCGGTTTATCGAGGACGGCTGGAGCATCAAGAAGATGCACCGGCTGCTGATGAGCTCCGCGGCCTACAGGCAGTCTTCTGTTGTCTCGGCTCTCCAGGAAAAGAACGACCCTGAGAACCGGCTCTTCTCGAGAATGCCGCTGGCAAGGATGGAGGCGGAGGTCGTGCGTGACTCGATCCTCAGCATCGCCGGGCGCCTCGACCTGACGCCCTTCGGGACAGCCGACGGTGTTGAAAAACGCGCTGACGGCCTGGTGACCTCGAAGACTCGTACCGGCAAAGATTCAGACGGGTGGAGGCGCAGCATCTATGTCCTGCAGCGGCGTACCCAGAGGCTCACGATCCTCGACAATTTCGACCTTCCGCAGATGAACCCCAACTGCACCCAGCGAAACGAATCCATCGTTGCCCCCCAGGCCCTGCACCTGCTCAACAACAAGAGAATCCACCAGCTCGCGGTCATCTTCGCGGCCCGGGTCCTCAAGGAGGCGGGTCCGGAGAAGGAAAAACAGGTCAGGCGGGCCTACCTGCTTACCGCCTCACGGCCGCCGGAGAAGGAGGAGCTCGAATCGGCCCTGGCCGGACTCAAGGCCCTCGAGAAAAAATGGCAGGCACAGGAGCAGGATGGGGAAGAGAGTACCGCCTCACGGCGGGCTCTAGAAAATTTCTGCCACGCCTTGATCAATTCGGCCTCGTTCCTTTATATCGACTGAAACCATGCGCCCAGAAAACACATCCCGACAACAGCAGGCGCCCGGAGCGCTCAGCCGGAGAAACTTCTTCGACCGGGTGGGTACCGGCCTGCAGGGCGCGGCTCTCGCCTCGCTGCTTTCTGATGACCTCTACGGCGAAGAGGCCGAGAGCCCCCCGCAGAACCCCCCGGCGGGACTCGATGCGCGCAAACCGCACCATCAACCGGCAGCGAGATCGGTCATCCAGCTGTTCATGCACGGCGGCCCCAGCCAGATGGATCTCTTCGACCCGAAACCCGAGCTCCAGAAACGCCATGGCGAATCCTATTTCGACAAGATTGCCGGCGAGGTGGAAAACCCCGCGGCCGCCGGCGCCCTGTTCAAGAGCCCGTTTAAATTCTCAAAGCACGGCGCCTCCGGGATGGACTTCTCGGAGCTGCAGCCTCACCTCAGCCGCCAGGCCGATGACATCGCCCTGATCCGCTCGATGCAGACCACCAACCTGACCCACGAGCCAGCTCTCTGGAAGATCTCCTGCGGCAGGATGCTCACCGGGCTGCCGACCCTCGGCGCATGGATCACCTACGGCCTGGGAACTGAAAACCGGAACCTCCCGGCCTATGTTGTGCTCGATGACCCCAAGGGCCTGCCGGTCAACCATCATCAGAACTGGCAGTCCGGCTTCCTGTCTCCCCTCTACCAGGGAACCCGCTTCCGCTCAACCGGCTCCCCTATCCTCAACCTGAAACCCGAATTCAAGGAGCCGGTGGGCATCACCACCGAGGAGCGCGACCTGATCGCCAGGCTCGACCGGATCCACAAGAGCCGCCGGCCGGCGCAGCCACAGCTGGGAGCCAGGATCTCCAGCTATGAACTTGCGGCAAGGATGCAGCTGGAGGCGTCCGACGCGCTCGATATCAACCGCGAAAACAAACAGACCAGGGAGATGTACGGAATCGGCAAGGACCCCACCGACTCCTACGGAAAACGCTGCCTGATCGCCCGGCGGCTGGTCGAACGCGGAGTCCGGTTCGTCCAGCTCTTCCTCGAATTCCAGGTCTGGGACCATCACACGCAGATTTTCAAGGGACTCAGGTCAGCCTGCGCAAGGACCGACCAGCCCATCGCCGCCCTCCTGCGAGACCTCAAGGACAGGGGGCTCCTCGATTCAACCCTGGTGGTCTGGGGCGGAGAGTTCGGCCGCCTGCCAATCGCCCAGCTCGGCGACAATAAGAGCGAGAAAAACGCCGGGCGAGACCACAACAAGAACGCGATGTGTACCTGGATGGCCGGCGGCGGGATCAAGGG
>DODI01000366.1:0-3874 GCA_003509045.1 Planctomycetota bacterium
ACGGTCTACCCGCATGTCTGGCCCGGCGATGTTCCCAACGACAAGATCATCGCGATCGAGGATACCGACAACGATGGCAAGGCGGACAAGTCCATGGTCTTCGCCGATGGGCTCAATATCCCGACGGGAATTGAGTGGGGCGATGGAGGAATCTATGTCGGACAGAATACCGAGTTGTTGTTTCTCAAGGATACCGACGGCGACGGCAAGGCCGACACCCGGCGCGTGGTGCTCGGCGGCTTCGGCAACGGTGACTCTCACCAGACGATCAATTCCTTTGTCTGGAGCCCGGGCGGAGAGTTGTACTTCGGCCAGGGCGACGGCTGCGAGTCCCGGGTCGAGACGCCCTGGGGGTCGAGCGATCTCTTCCAGGCCGGCTTCTACCGCTTTCGTCCCGGGAGGCTGCAGCTCCATCCCCTGCTCGATGATTTCATGGGGCCAGGCAATCCCTGGGGAGTCGCCTTTGACAGGTGGGGGCAGATCTTCAGCATCGACGGTGCCGGGGGGGTGACCTACCTCTCGCCGGGCCAGATACCCAGCAACCATCGCCACCGGATCCCGACCATCGGCAGCCCCGGCGGCTATTGCGGTATCGGCTTCCTCGACAGCAGTGTTCTGCCGAAGTCGATCCGCACCGACTTCGCCATCGGCGACTACAAGGCCAACCGGGTCAAGCGCTTCGGCGTTCGCCCCAGCGGCTCGGGCTACTCGCTGAAGTGGAAGCCCCATATTCTCCAGTCAAAGCACAGGAACTTCCGGCCGATCGACGTGAAGCAGGGGCCCGACGGTGCCATCTACGTCGTCGACTGGTACAACCCGATCACCTGCCACCAGGATGATGCTTACAGGGATCCGAGGCGCGACAAGGCGCACGGTCGTATCTGGCGAGTCGCGGCGAAGGGGCCAGCCGTTAAACCTGTGGATCTTCTGAAAGTTCCACTCAAGACGGTCGTGGAAAGCCTGGGATCGACGGAATACTGGACTCGCTACCAGGCCAAGCGCGCCCTCTCGCTCCATTCGAGGGCGGCGGTCGCCGCGGAGCTGGGAAGGTGGGTGAAGGGGCTTGATAAGAAGCAGTCGAGATACGAGCTGCGTCTTTACGAGGCCCTGACGGCCTATGCCACGATCGAGGTGGTGGAGCCGGGGCTCCTCGGCAGGGTGCTTCACTTTGAAGATCACCGGGGACGCGCCTACGCCGCCCGCATGGTGGGCCGTTGGCACGACCGGCTGGAGGACCCGCTTGCGCTCCTGGCCGAGCGCGTGCTCGATGAACACCCGCTGGTCAGGATGGAGGCCACGCTCGCCTGCGCCGCTATTCCCTCGGAGAAATCGATAACCGTGGCTTCGCAGGTGGTGGACCGCGGGGTCGATCGCTGGATTGACTACGCATTTACCCAGGCGGCCCATCAACTCCAGCCGCACTGGTCGCCGGCCTTCCAAAAGGGCCTGATCTCCTTTTCGCGCCCCAGGCACCTGGCGGCGACCCTGAACAAGACCGGCGGCCGCAACGTGCTGAACAGCCTCAAGAAGATTGCCGAAAACAGTGACCTTGAGGTGAAGGCCAGGGTCTCGGCCTGTGCTGCGATCTTCTCGGTAGGCGGGGGAGGTGAACTGCGGGAATACGGGCTCAATCGAAAACGTTTTGAGCGTGAAGGGAAATACGATGCGGACTTCCACGCGCAGGTTCTCGAGCGGTTGGCCCATGTTGCCCGCTTTCGGGATGTGAGGCCGGATGATGGCCTGGAAGATTCACTCAACGAGTTGATCGACCGTTCCGAGGTCGCGGTGAAAAACGCAGCCCTCTCGCTGGCGGGGATCTGGAAGGTTGAAGATACCGAGGGCAAGGTCCTCGAGGCGGCCGACGACAAAGCTCTGCCTGTGCCGGTGCGCGCTACGGCTTTTGAAACCCTTGCATCGATAGGGGCCGGATCGGCGAAGAAACTGCTGCGGGGCTACGCCGGAGAGCCTCACGCCCCCGAGCTGAGGGCGGCGGCGATTCGCTCCCTGGTTGAGATCGATGGAGAGGGCGCTGCCCGGCAAGCTGCGCTGCTCTTCGCTAAGGCCGACCTTGGCAAGCTCGATGCCGCGCCGACCCTGGCTGCGTTCCTCGAACGGAAAGACGGAGCCGGGGTCCTGGCCGATGCTCTCGAGGATGCGAAGCTGAAATCAGCTGTCGCCGAGAACCTCCTGCGGGCTCTCTATTCAACCGGCCGGCTGGACAAGGCCCTCGTCAAGGTACTCAATGACACGATCGGCGTTACCGGCCAGGTTCCGGCCTACAACGAGAACTATATAGAGGCCCTCGTCGGCGAGGCGTTGAAGAAGGGCGACAGCAAGCGCGGCGCGCTTCTCTTTAAGAGCAGCGCCTGCGTCACCTGTCACAGGGTCGAGGAAAAGGGCGGCGTGATCGGTCCCGACCTCGCAGCAATCGGCTCTACTCTCTCTCCGCAAAGAATTGTCGAGGAGCTCCTCTGGCCGCGCCGCCAGGTGAAGGAAGGCTATACCGTGGTGCAGGTGGTGACCAGCAAGGGTGCCGTCCACCAGGGCTACGAACGCCGTACCCGCGACAGCCAGGCCTCCGGCGACCTGGTGATGCGGGAGCTCGCCACCGAGAAGCTCGTCTCCATCAAAAAAGAACACATTATCGACAAACGTGAGACCGGCAGTCCGATGCCAACGGGCCTGACGGCCCTGCTCTCGCGCCCGCAATTGTTGGATCTGATCCGCTACCTCTCAGAATTGGGAAAGAACAAATGAGCCACCTGAAGAGCCTGCCTCTTTCGATTGTCGCGATCTCCGCATTCATCGTTTCCACCGGAACCGTCGCCGAAGACAAGAAGCTCGAGCCGGGCTTTGTCTCGATGTTCGACGGCAAGACCCTGAAGGGCTGGTCGACCATGCCGAAGCAGGCGTCCGAGGCCTGGTCGGTGAAGAAGGGGGTGATCGTCGGCGAGGGGGACAAGGGCCGCAGCTACCTGGTCTACGATAAGCACGACATCGCTGATTTCGAGATGAAGCTGTGCTACAAGTTCCCCGGCAAGGGCAACAGCGGCATCAACCTCCGGGCCATTCCCGACAAGACCCGCCGCCGGGCTTTCCAGGCCTACCACGTCGACATCGGCCATGTGGGCATCGGCAAGCAGGTACTCGGTGCCTGGGACTTCCACACCCCCGGACGCCGCGAGCACGCCTGCTTCCGCGGCGACCGCCTGGTGATCGATGAGAACGACAAGCCGACCCTGACGAAGATCAAGGATGCCGTGACCCTCAAGGACATCAATAAGGGCGGCTGGAACGAGCTCCACGTGATCGTCAAGGGCAACAACTTCAAGTTCTACATCAACGGCAAGCTCTCATCGGAGTTCACCGAGAACCTCAAGAAGGAGCGTCGCCTGCACTCCGGCATGATCCAGCTCCAGCTCCACGACCCCGGCATGATCATCAAATTCAAAGATCTCCAGATCAAGGTCCTCAAATAACCCCGAAAACAGGTATTTCCCTCGGGAACTGACCGTCGCTGAACGACCACTATTCTGTATTGTGTATATGCTAGTCGAATGCGCTAGAAGTAGATTAGCCAGATTGGTTTCAATCGCGATCTGGCGAGCCAGTTGGTTCGGATCCAGGAGCAATTTAGTGGTTTGGAGGTTTTTTGAAATTTTTTGTCCAGATTCTCGACAGGCGGGAGTAATCAATTGTGGATGATCAATCTGTTGAAAAACGAACCGCTTCGAACGACGACGAGCGTTACGAAGCTTTTGTACGACTCCTGGTAGAACACGAACCGCGGGTTCGTTCCTTCCTGCGCGGTTTGCTGCCGACGTGGCATGATGTCGAAGAGGTTGCCCAGGAGGCAAGTTTGATTGCGTGGCGA
>DODI01000510.1:0-9262 GCA_003509045.1 Planctomycetota bacterium
GAGGGTCTCCCGGAAACGGGTCAGGCGCTCCCTGGCGCCTTCTTGGGTTGTCATGGATTTGTCCTTCGTGCGTGGTTATTCAGCTATGAGAAAGATCGCCTCGATCTCCGTGGCGATGGCGCCGGGCAGCGAGCTGAAGCCGACCGCGGAGCGGCTGGCGCGGCCGCGCTCTTCTCCGAAGACGTCGACGAAGAGGTCTGAACAGCCGTTGATGACCTTGGGGTGTTCGAGGAAGTCGGGGGTCGCGTTCACCATGCCGAGCAGCTTGATCACGCGTTCAACCTTGTCCAGGCTTCCGAGACTTGAGCGGACCGTGGCCAGGATGGAGAGGCCTGTCTGCCGGGCAGCCACATAGCCGGCTTCTACATCGAGGTCAGCTCCGAGCTTGCCGGTGAGCTTTGCGCCCTCCAGCGGCGCGGGGCCGTGGCCGGAGACGTAGAGGCAGCGGTCGACGATCATATTGGTGACGTAGTTGGCCACCGGCTTTGGAGGTTCAGGCAGCTCGATGCCGAGAGCCTCGAGACGTTCTTCTGCGGACATGTTTTTCTCCGTTGTTTCCAGGATTCGATCCGATGCCGGCCGGGGCAGCATGTTACGCAATTTCTCAGCGGGCGTAAACCGACCGTCTGTTTCGTCGGAGGATGATCTCCCCTGTTTCAGCAGGTTTCTGGGTTTTTTGCCGTTCCTTCGTTACACTACTCTCTTGCTACTTCAGCTTTTGCGTTACGCAGAGAAATAGTTCCGGAGCGTTCCCTTGTCTCTTCTGAAATTTCCTTCCCGCATCTTACCGATCCAGGTCTCCTCTGCCCTCTGCGCGATCCTGCTGGCAGCCGGCTGCGCCAGCAAGGGGACGACGGTGGTCCACACCTTTGCGAGCGCCCCTCGCAACTGGATGGAAATCAGCCCGGGCGGCGAGAGGAAGAGCTCGAGCGGGCTTCGGGTCGAATCCCATTACCTGGGAATTTCCGGAACGCGTGTCCTCATGGAGCCCGCCGGCTTTGGAGATTTTCGCGGAATGGTCGACCTCGCGGTTGCCGGAGGGACCCCAAAGGGCTTCGCGGGTGTCTTTCTCAGGAGAGATGGAGATGAACATTTTTACTGTTTCGCTCTGCGACCCTGGGGAAGCGGTGAATTCAGGTATTACGCTACCATGGACCCCCTCCGGCCGGCAGGCGGCTCGGGCTGGCAGCTCACCAGGCGCAACAACCCCGCGGGCCACGCCCGCATCGGTTTCGAGTGCTCGGGGGGGCGAGTCAGCTTCAGCCTCGATGGGCACCGCTATTCTCCCGCCTTCGACGGAATCCTCGCGCGGGCGAAAAGTCCGGGGCCCTGGCAGGTGGGGTTGTTTTCCATGGATCTCGATACCCGCTGGAATAATTTCATCGTCTCTGATGATCCGAAGCTGGGCGAGCTTCGTGACCAGGTCGATTGGGGAGACCGATCTACGGGAGCCGCTCTTGAACGGGAGTTTGTCAGGGGTGCCGACGCGTTCATCGATAAGCCCAGCCGGTCGAGTATTTTCACCCTCACGGCCGCTCTCTCAGGCGCGCAGCAGACCTATCGGAACGCGGGGGCGGATGCTGATCATGCGGAGCTGAGTGGTCGAGCGGCGAAGCTTCTCGATCCGCTGAAGGCTGCGGCGAAGGCCCTCGGAGAGGAGGATCTCCTGGTGAGATGCTTCGCGATGGGGGCTTCCTCCGGCAGCGACAGGCGACAGATCCTCGGGGCAGGCGATACGAATTTCGCTTCCCTGGGCGACAGCTCGGTTTCCCGGGGACGGTTCGCGGAGGCGGCGGTTTATTACGCGGCCGCGGTCTCACTTGAAAGTACTCCCGCGCTGGTGAGCAAGCTGGCGGAGGCGAAAAAGAAGATACCCGTTCCGTCCTATTCCCTCGTGATCGACGAGGAAAAGGTGAAGAACAGGGTTGTGGCCCAGTCGAGGTTTCGCACCGCGGTGCAGAAGGACTATGGAGGGCTTCCAAGACAGGACGAGGGGGACCTGGAGATCCGTATACGGATCAAGCGATCGAGTGCGACGAGAGATTCCGAGGAGGCCACCAGGCGCGTCCCTGTCGTTGTCGGAGGCGAAGGGATGAGCGCCGCGGAGCGAGGGGAGCTTGAGCGCCTCGAACAGGAGTTGCCGGAATTTCTTCTCGATGCCGTGGCCCGCGCCGAGGTGCAGCGGGTCAGCGCCCAGCTGGGCGGAAGAAAAGATTCCGAGGGGGCCCTGGGTGTCTTTACCCTGGGCTCCAGGAAGTACGAGCTTCACGTAGATGATGGGAAACGCGCCAAGGAGGATTATGCCAGGCTCTCCGCCCTGAGGGCCAAGTGGGATGGACTGGAAAGCAAGCTGCGCTACGAGGAGATCAAGGCCGAGAGAACGACTGTCTCGATTACCTTCTCGGCGCTGGTTGATCTCTCCTACCGGGGGAAGGTCCTGGTTGAGAGCGAGGAGATAAAGGCGTATCGGGGGCTGGTGCTGTGGCGTCACGAGGGATATGCCGACAAGGGAATCGAGGCAAGCGAGCCTTCTAATTCGGATATCCGTCCGGCGGCGGAGGCTGTACGGAGGCGTGTGCTGGGCCAGTTTGCCGGGCAGGTATCGAAGGCGAAGCTCCTGGCCCGGCTGGACCGATCCAATCGCCTGGTCCTCCTGCTGCGCCTGGCCCGGGCCAGCGGGAATGCCAGCGATGAGATGGGGCTGCGCTGGTATCTCGGCAAGGATTTTGGTTTGAAGGATGTGCTCTGCGACGAGGTTACAGAGCGCCTGTTGAATTAAGCTGGAGGAGTCTGGTCTTGACTGAGAGCTCAGGGAAAAAAGAAGCGAAGGAAAGGTTTCCTTCGGAGTATCTCCAGGTGCTCACGCATTTTTACAGGGGAGAGGTTCAGCGGGAAACCGAGTGGCGCCGCCGTTTGGACCTGACCACGAACTGGGCCATCATCACCACGATGGCGGCCTTTTCATGGGCCTTCAGCTCCTGGGAACTGGCCACCTCCGGGTCTCACGTGATCCTCATTTTCGCGAGCTTTCTTGTTTTCCTGCTCATGTGTATCGAGGCTCGCCGTTACAGATATTACGACATCTGGCATACCCGGGTGAGGATGCTCGAGGTGCACATCCTGGTTCCCGCTCTGAATCCGACGATGGAGCTTCTTGAGGGGAACTGGCGCCAGGTTCTCTCCGAAGATCTGCTCATGCCGTCCTATAAGATCAGCTTTCACGAGGCTCTGGCGCAGCGCCTGCGGGCGAATTACATCTGGCTCTTCCTCGGTCTTTTTGGCGGCTGGGTGCTGCGTGTATTTATAGACAGCTCCCTGGGCGATATTAGTTTCTTCAAGGCCTGCGCTTATGGCCAGGCTATTTCCGGGGGCTGGATCATTTTTCCTCAGGTCCTCTTTTTTCTCTACCTGGTCTTTGTTGTTCTCAGCACCTGGAAGGTCAGGGGCGTGACCGGGGAGATCCGCCGGCGGGATCCAAACTCCCGAAAATGGCCTATTTGAGACGGGTGGTTGTGAATGCTGATTCTCTGGGTCGTGATCATTCTCCTGGCTCTGGCTGTGACCATATCGGGTGGTATGTGGATTCCTTCGATCGTGGGCGGGCTTTTACTTTTCGCCTTTTTCGCCTGGATACTAATTTCTACACTCTCTCCAGCGGTACCGTGTAGAATCTGCCCAGGTTGCGGCGAGGAAGGCCTGGTTAAGATACGCCGTGGAGTTCCCGGGGTACGTTGTGAGAAATGTGAGTTTGTCGATGAGAATCTACACGTCGCCTATCTTGATGAATGGTGAGCAGAGATGAGCAGCCTTGTCATTGCGGCTCTCGTGGTGAACGTGCTGGTGGTCGCCGGGCTTTGCTATGGAATTTCCAGGCGGCGCGAGCCGGCGGTCCACATGAAGGTGATGACCACCTGCTTCGTTGTTGATCTCCTCAACGTCATCCTCGTCGAGGTTGCCGCCAGGGTCACCCACAACGAAAGCCAGGGGGCTGTTGAGCAGGGGCTGAGGTCGTTTTACGACAACCTCTTCTCGGTGCTCAATTTTCACATCCTGGTCTCGGTGATCTCGATCGTCTGTTACATCATCGCGATCCGTACCGGCCGGCGCCTCTATCGTACCGGGGAGGGACGAAGCCTCCACAGGAAGAACGCCCTGGTCTTTGTGGTCGTTCGCCTGGCGAGCTTCGTGACCTCGTTCATGGTGAGCTGGGAGAAGATCTCCGCCAGTTGATCGGTTCATTTTCCTGGCCGGGCGCGCCGGGCTTTGCGGGCCTCTCTCCCGGCAGCCAGGAGCATTCCGAGCTTCTGAAATCTCGAGAGGGATGGGCGGCGGCTGAAGACGTCGTAATCCTGGCTCTCGATCTTGTCTAAAATCTTGGTGTACAGCCTCTTCAGCAGGACCGGGCAGTAGCGGGTTTCCGCATCGATGAGAGGGAAGAGGGACTCGGCTTGATCGAAGTAGCTCCGGGCTCTTTCAACCTGGAACTTCATCATGTTTTTGAAGGCGGGGTTCAGCTCGTTTCTCTCCAGCTCCTCGGGGCTGTAGCCGAAGCGGTCGAGATCTTCGAGCGGCAGGTAGATGCGTCCACGGGTCATGTCCTCGCTGATATCGCGCAGGATATTGGTCAGCTGCATCGCGACCCCGAGAGCCTCGGCGTGTTCGCTCGGGTCGCCCTGGTAGCCGAAGATCTCGATGCAGAGCAGGCCGACGGCGGCTGCCGCGCGGTAGCAGTACCTGTAGAGCTCTTCGAAGGTCTGGTAGCGCTGGTTGTGGAGATCCATCTCCATGCCCCTGATCAGCTCTTCAAAATGTTCGAGGGGAACACCGAATCGTTCAATCGTGTCCTCGATGGCGGGAGCAAGGGGGTCACTTGGAGCCTCCCCCCGCAGAAGTGCCCGTAATTGTTCGAGCTTCGCCCCAGCCTCCTCCGGGGTGGCCTGCAGCTCCTCGACTGAGTCGACCGCATCGTCGGCCCGTCTGCTGAAGGTGTAGACCGCGTAGATCGCGTTTCTCCGCGATGGCGGAAGCAGGCGGAAGGCGTAGTAGAAGTTGGTCGCCTCGCGCTTCGTGACTTGTTGAGCGTACAAGTATGATTTCGCTGCAAGTGCCATAATCGAGGTTAATATAACTTGTGAGCCCCGCGGGGACCACAGCGACATAAATGTTTATTCTGTAAGTGTTTCCATACGCCCATCGCATTTTCCGGACCGGCATGCCTCTTATTCGGCTTCAGGAGAAGGAATATCGGTACTTAAGGAAGCTGTCAAGTCGTTCCATTCGATGCGGACAGTGCATTAAAATCGGGGGGTTATGAAGATCTTTTTGACCTCGGTCGGGAACTTCGGAATTTTTTCCGGTTCAGTTTTCACCCGGATCTCCAGGAAGCAGGTGAGATCCGGTGAGCTGATCAGGCAGATGTATCGAGTCGGAGTCGATTCACTCAGTGTCGTGAATCTATGCGCCCTCTTCATCGGCCTCGTTCTCGTATTACAGACCAGCTCGTTGCTTGCGCGTTTCGGAGCAGAGGGGCAGGTTGCGACGATAGTCGGAGCCGCCTTTGTACGGGAGATCGGTCCTGTTTTTGCGGCGATCATGTTTGCCGGCCGTGTCGGTACCGGCGTGGCGGCGGAGATCGGTTCCATGGTTGTTACTGAACAGGTTGATGCTTACAGGGCCTTTGGCCTCGATCCGGTCGCCAAGCTGGCGCTTCCCCGGGTGATGGCCATGACCGTCATGCTGCCTGCCCTGACGGCGATCTCCTGCCTGGTGGGAATTACCGGCGGATACCTGTTGGCCTATGCGGAGACGGGAGTGCCGGGCGGGATCTACCTGGACAAGGCACTCGCCGCGGTCACGCCCATTGATGTCCTGGGCTGTCTGAGCAAGGGGGCCATTTTCGGCTTGCTGATTGGCCTGATAGCTACCTATAGCGGCTTCAGCGCCCCCAGGACCACCGAAGGCGTGGGGGAGGCGACGACTCGTTCGATGGTCAATTCCGTGCTGGTGGTGCTGGTGGCGGACCTGATCCTGACCAAATTTTTCATGTTGATAGGCTGACCTGATGTCCGAATCAAAAATCCTGGTAGAGGTCAAAGGCCTGCACAAGAGCTTCGGTCCGCTCAAGGTGATGGACGGCCTTGATTTCACCCTCTCGCAGGGGGAGAACGTCGCGATCCTGGGACAGAGCGGAACCGGCAAGAGTGTCCTGCTGAAGATCATCATCGGACTTCTGGATCCGGACGAGGGCGAGGTCTCGCTCTGGGGGCGCCCGATAGCCGAGCTCGAGGAGGTTGAACTGAACTCCCTGCGTCGGAAGATGGGGATGGTCTTCCAGTCAGGGGCTCTCTTTGACTCCATGACGGTTTACGAAAACCTGGCCTTCCCTCTTGTCGAAAACGGCGTAACGGATGAAGAAGCTATCAGCGCCGTGGTGCGGGAACGCCTTGAATGGGTCAACCTCGCCGGAGCCGAGGACAAGTTTCCCTCGGAGCTTTCCGGAGGAATGCGCAAGCGGGTAGCTCTTGCGCGAACGCTGGCCGCCGATCCCGAATTAATTCTCTATGACGAACCCACCACGGGCCTGGACCCGCTGACCAGCCGGAAGATCTCGTCTATGATTCACGATATCGACCAGAGGGTGAAGTCGACCTCGCTCGTCGTGACCCATGACCTGGCTTGCGCCAGAAAGGTCGCGGACAGGTGGTGCTATCTCTCCGGGGGAAAGATCCTCGCCGATGGCACTCCAGATGAGCTCTTTGAGAGCGACAACCAGGAGGTGCGAAGCTTCCTGAGAGATATTTCAGTCAACCCGACAACCGGTTCCCGGGCAGGCCAGGACGCCTCCGGGGCGATCTCCAGTGGGAAAGGGAGCTAAGATGGACAGGGCAACCAAAACGAGCGGCATCAATGTAGGCTTCGTCATGTTCGTGGCCACGGTGGTCGTCATCATAGCCCTCTTCTGGGTCGGCTCGGGAAATGGTATTTTCCAGGAGCAGGCCCAGTACCATTTCATGTGTCCGTCGACGAGCCGGCTCAAGGATGGATCCAGGGTCTATCTCTCCGGTGTTCCTGTCGGGAAGGTCGAGGCGATCGATTTTGTCGATGATCTCAGCATCAATTCGGTCAAGGTTACCGTCTCAGTCGCCGAGAGGGTCAGCCGCAGGATCAGGGAAGACTCCTCGGTCTCTCTGGAGAGCGACGGCTTGCTGGGAGATGTCTCCGTGCATATCACCATGGGAACCTCTGAAAGCCTAGAGCTGTCGGTTAACAACCAGATCAGGTATCTGCAGAGCTCTCCTCTCGAAGGGTTTGTCGGCGCGGAGTTTACCGGCACGGCCGGCGATGTTCTTCGGGAGCTGGTGGTGGTTCTCAAGGCGATTGAGAGCGGAGAGGGTACCGTCGGCAAGCTCCTGCGTGAGCCCGAGCTCTACGACAATCTCAATGCCTTCCTGAAATCTCTTGCGACCCTGTCGGTCAAGCTGGAGCAGGTGGCTACCGACCTGGGCACCTTCTCGGATTCTGTGTCGCAAGAGAAGGGCGTGCTCGGCAAGCTGCTTTTCTCCGAAGAGTACGAGAGAGACCTGGGTCGGGCGATTGCCAGCACGGCGGAGATTGCAGTCAGGCTCGAGGGCGCCCTGAGCGCTTCGGCCGACAAGAGCTCCGTGGTGACCCGTCTCTTCTTTGACGAGAGGCTCGGTGAGCGGCTTGACAATGTGCTGGTGAAGCTGGAGGCGGGCTCCGACTCGCTTTCGCTGGTGCTTGGAATGCTCGAGCGGGGAGAGGGCTCGGTCGGACAGCTGCTCCATGACCCCTCGATCGCTGCCAGCATCAAGGACCTCTTCCTGGGAATCCAGGAGGTCGGCTATATGCGGAATATTATTCAGAACGCTGAGCTGCAGGGACGCGAGGCGAAGGCGGGCGATGACAGGGCCTCCGCTATGGCGCGGCTCGAGGCCTCCCGGGCGAGGATGCTCGCCCGGCTGAATGCTCCCAGGGAAGAGGGCGGGAAGAAGAAAGATGAAGAGGGCTCCGAAAAGAAAGAGCCCGCGCCGGCGAAAGACACCGATGCGCGGCGGGAAGGAGCGGTGCCTGAGTGATGTTCAAGGCTGCCACGCTCATTCCTGTTTCGGCGGCGCTGCTGCTGGCTTGCGGCTGCAATGTTCTCACTTCGCCTGACCGGGCCTTCGTGAACAACCAGGAGGTCATCGGCTACGCAGCCCAGGCGGCCGGCTATGCCATCGATGGGAAGCTCTATACCCTGCAGCGGGTGGAGATCGAGTGGGACACGGCAACCTTCTATTATTCCGGCGTGGCGGACCTGCGCGAGGATGCGTGGGTGCTGCGTTTTTCTCCTAAGACGGGGGAGCAGGACCCCGTGGCTCTCGAGGACGTTTACTCGCACCTCTCGCTGATCGAGGGGCTGCGCGATGATTTTAAGGTCGGAATCGATGAGAAGGAAACGCTAGGGGAATCGAGACTGCGCTACGTATGCTACAGCTACAACTCCAAGACCCGGGACAAGGAGGGCCAGCCGATTCGGGGCTACGGCATCATCTCGACCTACTCATCCCGCAGCGATGACCTGCCGATTATTTACGCGATGAAGATCGAGGCGGTTGGCCGCAAGGCCTTCTATTCCCGCGCCGATCTCGATCCCTTCCTCAAGCCTGTCCTGCGGCGTTAGTCACGGTCGGTTCTACGAAGAGCTTTCCTGAAGCCGTGGAGGGCTTCCGGTTCCGGCCGCAGCCATTTCCCCTTCGTTGTCCTGTGGCGGATGGTTTCAGGGGGGTAGACCACGCTGGTGATATGGAGTCCCGTGTCGTTGAAGATGTGAACCCTGTTTTTCGGACCGAGCACGACCCAGGTGTTTTCTTCGACATCCCTGTAGACGGAGCTGTCCTTCACCTCTATAGCATCGGGTAGGGCTTTCGAGGAGGGCCTTGCCTTGTTTCGGTGGCGAGTCTCGGCGTGGTGCGTCCTGCGGGTCTGCTGGCGGTAGATTCTTTCAATGTTGCGGGAGAGCCGCCTGAGGGCATCTAGGACCCGCCGCTGTTTCTCTCTGCTTCTTCTTCGCTTGGGAATGGAGCTGACCTCGATGTCGCTGAGATGCCGTCCAGCCTTGCGGATGGAGTCAAGCAGGCGGGGGCTCTCGGCCTCCTCTACTGAGCGCAGGCCGCTCCTGCCATCCGGCAGGCGTCCGATGATGTTCAGGGAGATCGGCCCCCTTCCGCTGCCGGCCTGTACAGCCTGGAGGCTGAGGGCG
>DODI01000551.1:0-11222 GCA_003509045.1 Planctomycetota bacterium
ACGGCTCCTACAAGAGACCCCGTGAGTTTACCTGGTTTGTGGGGATGCTCCTGCTGGGCCTCTCCATGACGTTCTGCTTCTCCGGCTACCTGCTTCCCTGGAACGAGCTGTCATTCTGGGCTACCCGGGTCAGCCTGGACGCGGTCAAGTCCCTGCCCGTGATCGGCGAGCCCCTGAAGGAGCTGATCTGCGGTGGTAAGGATGTTTCCGGAGCCACCCTCGGCAGGTTCTTCTCGCTGCATGTGATCATCCTGCCCCTGCTGCTGCTGGCGACAGTTGGTTACCACCTTGCCTTGATCTCCTGGAAGGGGATCTCTCCCAAGACGACTGTCACCGAGGAGGCGGAGCTGGGGAACAAGGCTGCGCTGGCCAAGGTCGGGAGCGAGCCGTTCTTCCCACGCCAGGTCTACAGGGATCTGATCGCCTGCAACATCGGCTTCGCTCTCCTGGTGACCTTCGCCACCTGGTGGCCCTGGGGACTCCGGGTCGCCGCCGATACGCTCAACACCCCGGAACACATCAAGCCCGAGTGGTACTTCCTGCCGATGTATCAATTCCTGAAGTACTTTGACAACAATCTCTACTCGGCGTTGCCGTTCCTCCAATCCTGGGGGGTTAACCCAGCCTTCCTGGGGGTGCTGATGATCAACCTGGTCGGGCTCGTGCTTTTTCTGCTGCCTGTGCTCGACCGCAGCAAGGAGAAGAAGATCACCCGGCGCCCGATCTTCGCCTCCATCGCCTTTCTGTTTCTTCTCGGCGTGGTCGGGATGGGGGTCCTGGGTCATCTCTCCGAAGAGGAGCGCTGGGGCTATAAATTCAGCAGCAAGGGTTATCCCACTCGTGTGAAAGAGGAAGACAAGCCTTCAGCTGGCGAGGCGGTGGAGGACAAAGCTTCGGAAGAGGCTTCCGGGGAGAAAGAAGAAGGCGGTGGAGGGAGTCCCCTCGAAGATGAGCCCGCCACGCCTGTCTCGACGCGGGAGGATGGTCTCCCCGATGGCGGAACATGCGCAAGCTGTCACGAAGACGAGCAGGAGGACTGGGCAGGCAGCGTGCATCATGCAGGCGGTGTCCAGTGTGTGAATTGCCACGGTGGAATAGACACCAGGCCGCCCGAGCAGTTCCTGGCAGCCCTGGAGCTGCTTTTGAAGGCTGACGAAGCCGCGAAGAAGGCTGAAGAGGAAGAGGCCAGGAGAGAGGAAGAGGCCAGGAAGAAACGGGTCGAGCAGGAAAAGGCCGAAAAGGAAAAGGTTGAGAAGGAGAAGGCTGAAAAGGAAAAGGCTGAGAAGGGAAAGGACGAGAAGGAAGAAGAGTCTTCGGCTGAAGAGAAAGAAGAGAGCGAAGAAGAAAAGCCCGCGGAGGATACGCCTGAAAAACCCGCTGGGGACACCCCTGAAAAGCCACAGGAAGGCAGCACTGATGGAGAGAAACCTTCAAAGACGGAAGGAGATCCGAAGGAAGGGGATGAAAAATCGGAGGAACCCGAAGAAGAGGAGGAACCTCCGGAGCCGAGGCTTGATATCAAGTGGCATCGCAGTATCGAGACCCCTGAGCAGAAGAGATTATTTATCTATGCTCACCAGGGGATACTGGTTGATTCCAGGGGGCGTCCCGATCGTCCCGACGATGATGATCTCGAGGAGGCCGGCAGGTTCTGTGGTCGTTGCCATGCGGAGGTCCTGGAGCATTATCTCGCGGCCAGGCTTCCAACCTCCGGGGGAGATTCCGAGGGAGAAGACACGGGCACGGCCCATACCAATGCCTGTTGGGATTGCCACGATAATCACGAGGTGCACAAGCCCGGTGATGAGCAATGGGATGATGGCTACGCCGACGAAGACGATGACTTGACCAAGCCTTTCATCCAGATCAGGAAGCAGCTTGACGGTCTCGCAGTTGAACTCGCTGAGACAGGGAAGACGATCAAGGCGTTGGAAGATTCAGGCTATCCAGTCGACGGGAACGTAGAGGAGAGCCAGCGATTCAAATCATTGGAGCAGAGGGCCAGTCAGCTCCGCCCGGCCGTCCATCGTCTTGATCCAGATCTCGTGGCTAAGGGAGTGGAGGGTATTTCAGAGGGGCTCAAGATTCTTTCCGATGAGATCGAACAGAGAAAGACGGGTCGCGAGAAGGCCGAAAAACAGGTCGTCACCTGGAGCTGGATTGTCGCGGGGGTCTTCAGCCTGCTCTGCGGCATCAAGCTCTTCAAGGTCGGCGACATGGAGCCGGCCGCTGAGCCTGCCCCAGGCAAGCCGCGAAAATCAAGCCAGCCGAAGGGGAAAAAGCCTTCGGGTTCCGGTCGGAAGCGAAAATCATCGAGCTCTTCCGGGAAGAAGAAGTCTTCTAAGAGCCGGGACGTTTCGGATTTCCAGAACGAGCGCGATGCCTTGCTCGACCCTCTCGATTCCGACGACGAGAAGTAGGCCGCAGGCCAGGCGTCCTCAGGCCCCCTGGGAGCTTTCCGCATCCCATTTCTGAAAGGCACGCCCGATCTGCCGTACAGCCTGTTGCAGGCGCGGGCGGTTTTCGATCAGGGCGAGGCGGAGGTAGCCTTCGCCTTCTGGTCCGAAGCCGATTCCGGGGGCAACGGCCACCTCGGCATCTTCCATCATGCGCCTGGCGAATTCCATGGAGCCCATCGAGGCATATTTCTGCGGCAGCTTTGCCCAGACGAACATCCCGGCTCGGGGGCTGCTCACGTCCTCCCAGCCGATGCGGGCCAGGCCGTCAAGCAGGACATCCCGGCGCTCCTGGTAAAGCAGAGCCTGTTCTTTTACCAGGTCGCCACAATGACGCAGGCCGATGATCGAAGCAATCTGGATCGCCTGGAAGATTCCGTAGTCGTAGTAGCCCTTGATCTGCCCGAGGGCCTCGATGACCCGGCGGTTGCCGACGCAGTAGCCGATTCTCCAGCCCGCCATATTGAATGATTTTGACATGGTGGTGAACTCGCAGCCGAGTTCCTTGGCTCCGGGGGTGGAGAGGAAGCTGGGAGGCTGGTAGCCGTCGAAGGAGATCTGGCTGTAGGCGAAATCATGCACGACGGTAAGGTTGTGGCGACGTGCCAGTCCCACAACCTCCTCGAAGAAGGCCGCATCGACAGTGTGCGCGGTCGGATTGTGGGGGTAGTTGAGAAAGAGCACCTTCGGCTTGTTGTCCATCCTGGTGCAGGCCTCGTCAACCTGGCGGAGAAACTCCTCGTCATCCTCGACCGGGACCCCCAGACATTCGCCTCCGGCTATCACGACGGCGTAGGCATGAATCGGGAACGAGGGGGTCGGCACGAAGGCCAGGTCGCCGGGGCCCAGCAGAGCGAGGCACAGGTGGCTGAAGCCTTCCTTGCTTCCGATGGTCGCGATGACCTCGGTTTCCGGATCGATATCGACGTTCCAGTTTGATTTGTAATATTTCGACACCTCGCGCCGCAGGTTGTAGAGTCCCGAGGCCGCGGAGTAGCGGTGGTTCCGGGGATCCTTTACCACCTCGCAGAGCTTGTCGACGATTGGTTCGGGAGTGGCATCGGTCGGGTTGCCCATGGCCATGTCGATGATGTCGATCCCGTCGCGTCTCTTGGAATCTTTGAGCGAGTTGATGGTCCCGAAGAGGTAGGGAGGCAGACGGTCCATCCTCTGGCTGAATTGAATATTATCTTCTGACATAGGTCTCTGGCAGGCAGCTGGACTGCAGAACGGGCTGGCATTTAAATCTTCCGTAGTCCCGATCATACAGATGCGGGAGGCTTCCCTATTCTCTTTTCGCCAGATGGGGCTAACTTTCTTTTGAATACTCCACCTTTTCGGAACAAATCGTCACTCTCGGCGGTTTTTGTCCTGAAGGCACCGGCCGGGGGGCGCCCCGGGAAAGGGGATTTCTATGGCAGGCCGTTGCTGATGCTGCCATAAATGGTCGTCGCTGAAGAAAAACAGTTTGTTCCTGCCAATGGGTCCTCGCAGGGTTGCTTGCATGGCTTGGACCGGAGAGCCTTCTTTGCCGTTTAATAATATTCCAGCTGTCGAGATCGCTCCGGGATGCGGAATTGAAGAAGCCGAAGAGAAGGTGTGTGCCGTCTTTGAGGATGCGGGCCTTGGGTTTGTCAGCATCCGGGATATCAACTCCAGGCTTCCCTGCGCAGACCTCTGCAGGTTCTACGAATCCAGGGTTGATGGAGAGGTTCTCATCAGTGTCGTCAGCATCGGATCCTGGGAGGAGAACGAGATGCTGAACGTATTGAACATACTGGTCGGCTTGCGGCTCAATCCTTATCCCCGCGGGAGAAATGTCCAACTGCGTTTTTTCTCCGCTGAAGAGGTACCCTCGGTTTTGCTGCTTATCGGTGGATCTACGGTCTTTGGGGAATTCGAGGCTCGCGCCTGTCTTGTTGCCCGGTTCGGGGAAGATATTCGCCCCGAAGATTGCCAGCAGATGGGCGCGGCCGGAATGCATTTGGTGCATTCCGTTCTTGGAACGAAGGTGAGCCTGCTGTCCCCGGAGTCGCCGGATGCACTCGAGAAGGCGGTCTGTGACACCCTTGAGCGCGAAGGGCGGCCGGTGGCTGAACCGCTCAATTCTATGATCCTGCTTGGCTGCCTGTTCGGGGAGATCGTTCGCAGCCAGGTGGAGCTCGCAAGCTCCTGGCTGCCCCTTCCCCAGTTCCAGCCCTGGCCAGCGGTGGTTTTTACGCGCGCGGAAAAGTCAGATGGAACCGATAGCGTCGCCTTCAGCCCGATCGCCCACATCGGAAGCCTGCTCAAGAGCCGTGAGAGGGGGGCCCTGGGCCGCTCTTTAGAGGAACTTAAATCGACCTGCCGGTAGTTGATGTAGTCGGGAGTCTCTGTTTAAATCCGTTTGACTGCTCAACGGCAGTAACTATAATTTGTCAGTCTTCGTGAAACAGTACACGAAGGTCTGCAACCCCTTTAATTGCAAGATTTTCTGTTTTTATTTCAGTTCCGATGGAGTGAAGGTCGTGACAGGGGGCGCCGGAGATTCTGAGCTATCCTCCAGCCCTGGAGGAATGGACCCCGAGGAGGGGAAGCAACAGCCAGTCGCAGGCAGCGAAAGCGGCTTGGCCAGAGAGGACCTTCGTGCCGTATCCGTACCGCCGCGCAAGAGTGGCAGGACGTTTCTCGAGCTCTTCCCGCAGCTGTTCGGTATCCCTTTCCTCATCGTGATCGTTCTGGTCCTCGTCTGGGTTTTCTTTGGAGCGATCGCCGAGGACAACCGTAGCGTGGCGGACCTGCTCAGGGATATCCAGGCTGGCGGCGGGCATTCGCGTTTGCAGGATGCCAAGGCGTTGGCAGACCAACTGGTCGCGAAGCAGGCCACGGGCGAAGACCCCTACCTGGGACAGCAGGAGACAAGCCAGCTCCTTCAGCTGGTTGAGAACGCCTCCTCCGGTGAAGATCAGCTCAGGATATTCCTGGTCTTGGCCCTTGGGCGATCCGGACAGCCCCAGCAGGCCGTCCCCTTCCTTCTAGGGCAGCTTGCGCAGCAGAATATATCAGCCGAACTCAGGCAGGCTACGATTGCCGGATTAGCCTGGTCAGGTGATCGCAAGGCTATCCCTGCTCTCCTCGACGAGGTCGAGGTGCCGGGGAGCCCCAGAGTCTGGGGGAGCCGGTTCCTGGCCATCGGCGGCGTGGTGAACATCTTGATTCGTAATGGTCCCGATCTCGAAAGAACTCTCGCCGATGACCCCCAGGCCAGGGCCGTTCTCGATAAGCTCAAGGGCCAGGTGAACGATCAGCGCAAGGAAATCTCCTGGAATACGGCCTTCTGGCTAGCCCGGCATTTTGGCGATGATTCCGGCGCATCGATTCTCGAGGAAATCCTCGACTGGGATTTTCTTGACGGGGTGCGAGGAGATCACAATAGGGGATTGACTGTTCAGCAGAAAGAACGCTGGATGTGTCAGGCTCTCGACGGCCTCTACAGGCTCCGGGGTTCTGAATTCAGGGCTGTGCTCCTGGAGAAAAAAACCGACCGCAGCCTGGCGGTGAAGGACAAGGCCCTGACACTGCTTGAGCTATTGGATGACAAAGACACATGAGTGAGACTAACGACAAGGGCAGGCGTTCTTTCCTCGCCGCGGTAAGTACGGGTTGGGCCCTCTTCACCGCTGCCAGCGTTGCCGGTCTCGGTATGTGTGTTCGCTTCCTGTTCCCCAATGACACCTTCGAGCCGGCCACAAAATTCAAGGTTGGCTATCCGGCCGATTTTGCGGCATCGAAAGGGGGTGTCGTCGACAAGCGCTACAAGACACGTGGGATCTGGATTGTCAGAACCCTGGATGGCTTCTTCGTTCTTTCTACGGTTTGTACCCACCTGGGCTGCACGCCGAACTGGCTGGAGACCGAGAAGAAGTTCAAATGTCCGTGCCATGGAAGCGGCTTCTATTCGAGCGGGATCAACTTCGAGGGGCCGGCTCCGCGGCCGCTGGAGAGATTCAAGGTCAGCCTCGCCGCTGACGGGCAGCTCGAGATCGACAAGGGAAAAAAATACCAGCAGGAAAAGGGACAGTGGGATGACCCTGATTCGTTCCTGAAGATGGAGTACAGCGTATGACTATGGGCCGCTTTTCAACCAGGCGCAGTGCCAGCCGGAGGTTCTCCTTCGCCACTCGGTATTCCGGGTGCAGGGTAGACTGGAGGGTCGCGCCATGAGCCTCATGAAATTCATCACGGATAGCCAGATCTGGAAATCTATTTTCAGACATAAATATCCTGACAATCCCAGAGACCAGGCGCTGGCGGTCTTGTCGAACGTCTTTCTGCATCTGCACCCCATCAAGGTACGCAAATCCGGCGTTCGAATGAGCTTTACCTGGTGTATGGGGGGGTTGACCTTCTTCCTCTTCCTGGTAGAGACGATCACCGGTGTGTTGCTGATGTTCTACTACAGGCCTGTGGTGGAATACGCCTACAACGATATCAAGGCTCTCAGGGACCATGTACCCATCGGAATCATGCGTGAGCTGCACAGGTGGGGCGCTCACCTCATGGTCATCACCGTCTGGCTGCATATGCTGCGGGTCTTCCTTACGGGCTCCTACAAGCCTCCGCGTGAGTTCAACTGGAATGTCGGAGTCATCCTGCTGGTGCTGACCCTGCTGCTGAGCTTTACAGGCTATCTTTTGCCGTGGGATCAGCTGGCGATCTGGGCGATCACGGTTGGAACCAACATGGCGCGAGCGACGCCGCTTATGGGACACGAAGGTCCCGGCGCGGCCTTTATCCAGCTTGGCGATGTTTCACTGGTAACCGCCGGAAGTGATGTCCGGTTCGGCCTGCTTGGCAGCAAGACGGTCGGAGCGGCCACCCTGCTGCGTTTTTATGTCCTTCATTGCATCGCGGTTCCGCTTGGAGCCGGCCTGTTGATAGCGGTGCATTTCTGGCGGGTCCGCAAGGATGGCGGCATTTCCGGCCCGATGTAGTTTTTCATTAGAGAAGAATCTTCAACATGTTGGCGTTGTTAGTTCCACACCTGCCGGAGTTCATCAAGAACTTCATCGATGGCCTGCTCGAGCCGACGATGTATTTCGTCCTCTCCGTGGTCGGGTTCTGGGCCATGATCCAGTTCAGGTCTTTCTGGACCCGGGGCTGGTTCATAGGCGGCTTCTTCGCATTCACAATCGTCTTTTATTTCTGGAGCCTCACAGATGAGAATTTCAAGCTCATCGTCGGTAAACCGGATAACGTACCGATCACGATCCTGTTCTTCTCTCTGGCCTTTCTGCTGTGGGTTGCTTTCAGAAAGATGGTCATCAATGACCGTTTGATCGACAAGGGGTTGCCGACTTTTGAGCATCGCGAGTCCAGTCGCCGGGTTTATTGCTGGCCTGACCTTGTCTACACCGAGTTTCTCATGATGATTCTCTGTACCGTGCTCCTGCTGGTCTGGGCCTACTATCTGAAGGCCCCCCTGGAGGAGCCGGCGAGCCTGGTCAAGACGCCCAACCCATCCAAGGCGCCCTGGTACTTCCTGGGTTTGCAGGAGATGCTGGTTTATTACGATCCCTGGTTGGCCGGGGTGGTCTTCCCGACCTTCATCATCAATGGCCTGATGGCGATTCCCTATATCGACATGAATCCGAAGGGCAACGGCTACTACACTTTTAAGGAGCGCCGCTTCGCTATCTCGACCTACCTGTTTGGCTTTATCGTTCTCTGGGTGACCCTGATCATCCTTGGAACTTTCCTGCGAGGGCCCAATTGGAATTTCTTTGGACCCTATGCCTATTGGGATCCCCACAAGGTCGAATCTCTCAATAATGTCAACCTGGCCGAGTATGTTTACCTTGAGTGGCTCGGACGGGCTCTGCCGTCCAACATCCTTCTGCGTGAGCTGCCGGGTTTCCTGACGATCATCGCCTACTTCGCGGTCTTGCCGCCGCTATTGGCCAACCTGGTGTTCCGCAAGATGTACAAGGACCTGGGTTTTATACGCTACCAGACGATGGTCTTTTTCCTGCTCTGCATGGCAGCTCTGCCCCTGAAGATGGTTCTTCGCTGGACGGTCAACCTGAAATACATCGTCGCGATTCCCGAATACTTTTTTAACATTTGAATTAAAACCACAGGCAAGTATCGATGCCGAATGACAGAGGACCCTGGTGTCCTACAAGAGGTTACCTGGGTGACAGTGGAGCCCAGCCGGCTTCTGCTCCGGCGGATGCCGGTGCAGCGGGTCCTCCCGCCCAGGAAGCTCCCGCTGCAGCGGGTCCTGCTCCTGCTTCCGGGGGCGGAGGCGACCAGCACTGGACGCCTACTCGCGGCTACCTTGGCTCGGGCGCCGCCGCCGCGCCGGTACCTGAGGCCGCTGCGTCAGAGACGTCCGCAGAGGCTCCTGTCGAGGCCGAGGCTCCGCCTGAGGTCGTTACGGCCAGCAAGGAAGCTCCTGTAGAGGCTCCGGCTGAGGAGGCCTCCGGCCCCGAATTACCTGAGCTGCCCGAGGAAGATCCTCTCAAGGAGTCCGTAACGACAGTCGATTCGATGGTCGAGGGAGAAGGTTTCCGGGAGCTCTCCCAGAGCATCTTCACCGAACCCGATAGCGAGGCCACCCTCTATCGCGTCTCAGCCCTGAATGTCGCCTTCGCAATTTCGAGCGCCGCGCTGCTGGTGATCACCCTGGCGGTTTTCTGGCAGGATTACGATCGCCAGTGGAAGCATATCCAGGCCCATTGGCGGGATGTGCAGACCGAGGAGTCCGGGGAGGCGCTGAAAAATGCCAGGGAAGGTGAGCTTGAAAAGCTTGAAAGCCTGGCCCAGGATTTCTATCTCGTCCTGGACAAGCTCACGGGGGAGAAGGTTGAACGTTCGTCGCGGGCCAGGGCCGTCGAGGTAGAGGTGACTTACCTGCGGCTGGTAGACGATGTCCAGCAATTGCAGGTTCAGATCGATGCGAAGGTTGCCGATGATCCCGAATTGAGGAAAAAGCTTCAGGAGAAAAACAATGCGGCCTTCGCGGCCAGCGAGGCTGACCGTGCCCTGCGCGCCTATCGAGGTGATTTTCAGGCCGCCAAGTTCAACTTTGAGGAAAGTAAGAAACATGTGCTTGCAGATGGCCCTACAGAGTCAGCTGTCGCGAAGGTCAGGGAGCTTTCCGTAGCGTTCAATAAAAACTCCGTCAAGGTTCTCAACGACAAGCTCTTCGAACTGGAGAAGACTGGGAACGAGGCGGGGGCGGCGGAGGCCGCCTACGACGCGGCGCTGAAGGAGAAGACGTCCGTAGCCGGTGGAGCCACCGATTATTCCGCCCTGAAGACGGACTTGAAGAATAGCCTGCTCGCGGTCAACAGTGCCCTCAAGCAATACCAGCTGATCGACTCGTCCATGAGGAACGCAGTTCGTAACGCTCCACTTCTTGATTTCATGGCTCCGAGCTACAAGATCGATAAGGTGGTGACTCCCGGGCTCAAGGAGCCGCTCAACTTCATGGACGTCGACCGCGTGCATCGATGTAAGACCTGCCACATCAATATCGATGATCCGGATCCCCGCTTCGTTGGGTACCAGGATGAAAAATGGGGTTCGGTTTATGCCAGCCACCCCCGTCTTGACCTGTTTCTCTCGGCGGCCAGTTCTCACACCTACCAGGAGACCGGCTGCACCACCTGCCATTACGGAGATGGTCATGCGACCGAGTTCACCATAGCCGCGCACACTCCAGCTGGTGAAGAGCAGAGGAAAGAGTGGAAGGATAAATATCACTGGCATCTTAAGCATTACGAGGAGCATCCGATGCTCCCGACCGGCTTTACCAGCTCGAGCTGCACCAAGTGCCACAATGACCAATGGGAAATTGAGGGCGCCGACCGGCTCAACCTGGGCAAGAAGCTGGTTCGGACCTATGGCTGCTTCGGCTGCCATACGATCGAAGGTTTCGAGGTTGCCGCCGGGGCTTCGGATGACCGGGTATGGAAGATCAACAAGGTGGGCCCCAACCTCAAGCATCTGGGAGATAAGGTTTCCATGGGTTTCCTGACCCGCTGGATTCGCAATCCGGGGCATTTCCGGGAATCAGCAAAGATGCCGCGTTTCTTTGACCTGACTAATTCCAATGGCAAGATGCTTCGCCCTCTCGGCTCAGCTGATGACGAATCGGGCGGCAGTGAAGAGGTAGATTTCAACCTGCGAAACAGCATCGAGGTGTTGGGGCTTGCGACCTACCTTTTCAATACCAGTATTGGCGCTCCGGGTGCCGGAACGGCGCCCGATGGAGATCCTGTTCGCGGTCGAGAGCTCGTTAAGACGCTTGGCTGTATGGGGTGTCACAGCATCAAGGTCGAATCTGAGGGTGAATATGATGAGCCTCTCCCCGCCTTGGCGGCTGTTCTTGCCGCGCTGGAACAGAATGCTGCGCAGTCGGTTGAGGGGCAGCCCCTGCTTGCCGCGGCCTATCGGGAATCCGGGGCAAAGCTTTCGGACCTTTATGGTTGGCTCCAGGGGCTGGATGTCGGCTCCGAACTCGAGGAGCTCTACAGCAAGAGCAAGAGAGCGATCGAGAAATCGATTGCGCTCGAAGAGAGCCTTGAGATCGAAGAGAGCGCGATGGAGAGCGCCGGCCAGCTGGCCGATGCCGTCTACAATCGCTGGGTTCACAATACCTTTGGGCCGGACCTGAGTCCGCTGGCCCGCAAATTCGAGCTGGCGACCGAGCTCGGGCGTAAGAAGGCGGTCAGCTGGCTCTCAAGCTGGATTCTCAATCCCCAGGCGCATGATCCGGAG
>DODI01000195.1:0-5813 GCA_003509045.1 Planctomycetota bacterium
GGACGCGGCGGCCCTGGCGGCGGACGTGGAGGCCCTGGCGGCGGACGCGGCGGCCCTGGCGGCGGACGCGGAGGCCCTGGCGGCGGACGCGGAGGTCGGGAAGATAGCCGCTACGAAGAGCGTGTCGTCAAGATTAATCGTTGTTCGAAGGTGATCAAGGGCGGAAGGCGTTTCAGCTTCAGCGCTCTTGTCGTCCTCGGCGACCGGGAGGGAAGTGTTGGAATTGGCTTCGGCAAGGCTAACGAGGTTCCTCCCTCTGTAGAGAAAGCCATAAAGATCGCCCGCAACGCCTTCACCAAGGTGTCGATTCACGGGAACACCATCCCGCATAAGATCGTTGGGAGCTATCGTTCCTCCAGGGTCGTGATGTTGCCTGCCACTGAGGGTACCGGAATTATCGCCGGCGCGGCTGTCAGGGCGGTGGTCGAGTGCGCTGGAGTCAAGGATCTGCTCACGAAGGTGCATGGAAGTACGAATCCTCTCAATGTCGTCAAGGCCACCATGAATGGTCTGAAGCAGCTTCGGACCCGCGAAGAGGTCAGCATGCTCAGAGGAGTGGAGATACCGGAATGAAACTGACTGACATTCTTGCCAAGGCAGGAAAAAAAACAGCACGTAAGCGCGTCGGGCGCGGCCAGGGTAGCGGAAATGGCAAGACCAGTGGTCGGGGCCATAACGGAGCCGGTCAGCGTTCGGGATTCAAGAAGAATCGTCCCGCCTTCGAGGGAGGCCAGATGCCCTTGGTTCGAAGGGCACCCAAGAGGGGATTCACCAATGCACCGTTCCGCAGACGGTTTGATGTGGTGAATGTGAAATTACTTGAAAAGTGGTTCGAGGCCGGCGATTTAGTCAGTCTCGAGGTGCTCAAGTCCAGGGGGCTGATCAAGCCTCGCCATGGAAGGCTGAAGGTTCTCGGGGCAGGAGAATTAAGCAAGAACCTGACGATTGTTGCCGATGCTATCAGTAATACCGCACGGCAGAAGATCGAAGAAGCCGGCGGAAGCGCTGAGAGCACAGGTACTACGGACAAAAAATGAAAACCAACAGGATCCTGTTATCCCTGGTTATTGGCGCCCTGATCGGTGCCTTTGTAGGTTTTAAGGTCGGTGATCAGCAGGCGAGCGCATCCATCTTCGCCTTTATCTCGGCAACCCTGGTTTCCCTGCTGGTTTGCTGGAAGATGGGAGATGTCCTGGTGGATATCTACAAGATTCCCGAGCTCCGCAACCGCATCCTGACAACCCTCGGTTTGTTGGCGGTTTTTCGTTTCGGTTTCTGGGTCTATCTTCCAGGTATCAATATTGCACAGTTCAAGGAGCTTCTCGCAGATGACGAGGGCCCTCTGAGTTGGCTGACGATGACCAGCAAGTTGACCGGTGGATCCTTTACGCCGGTACTTTTTTCCCTGGGCATTATGCCCTACATCTCGGCATCGATTATTTTCTCCCTGCTGGTGAAGGTTTTTCCTGCCCTCGAGGCTCTCTCCAAGGAGGGAGAGGCCGGTCGCAGGCAGATCAGCCGCTACACCCGCTACGCCACAGTGGTTCTCTGCCTAGTGCAGGCAATGTTCCTGGTCTGGAACTGGAAGAACCCGGGCTCCTCCGGAGATACGATCACCCTGAATCCAGGGTTCTGGATTTGCTCACTGCAGCTCATCTGCCTCACGGCCGGCAGTCTCTTTGTCATGTGGCTTGGGGAGAAGATTACGGAATACGGTATCGGAAACGGTACATCTCTCCTGATCATGGCAGGTATTATCTCAGATGTTCCCGCCGCGATTGCTTCGTTGATTGAGCGGGTCTTCCGTGCGACCCCGGACGATCGTCCCTTCGAGGTAACCTACTGCCTGCTGATTATCGCCATGTTTGTGGCGATTGTCGCGGCCGTTGTATTCATTACCAAGGGGCAGCGACGGATTCCGATTCAGCAGCAGAGGGCTGTCAAAGGGCGCAAAGTCTATGGAGGACAGCGTCAGTACATGCCTGTGAAGGTCAACGCAGCGGGTGTCCTGCCGGTCATCTTTGCTTCTTCACTGCTCATGATCCCGACCCTCTTTCTCGGCTCTATCGCCTACGCGGGGGACAGCTGGTTCTACGGGTTCCTGCAGTTTCTCGATACGGCTTTCGCTAGCAATGGCTTTTTGTATATCTTCTCCTTCATCGGAATGATCGTGTTCTTTACGTATTTCTGGACAAGTCTTTACTACAATCCTGTAGAGATTGCCGGGAACATGAAAGAGTACGGAAGCTTCATCCCGGGCATCCGGCCCGGAAGGCGTACGGCTGAGTATCTCGAGAAGATTTTCAAGAGGATCACCCTCGCCGGAGCTGTTTTCCTGTGTCTGATCGCCTTGGTTCCAAACGTGATCATGGGCAATGTTCCCGGAATGAGCTTTCTCGTCACCCAATTCCTCGGCGGAACGAGTATCCTGATCGTCGTCGGGGTGAGCCTGGACTTCGTGGAAAAGATTGAGTCCCAGCTGCTTGTGAGACAATACGAGGGCTTCATGCGGGGCGGTGAAACACCTCGTGGAGGCGCTGGTGGCCCGAAAAAAACGGAACCGGCGGAGTAAGAGGGCTGCTGTCCTTGTGTTCTCCCTGGCGAAGGAATGATCTCTTATAAGACTCCTCAAGAGATCGAGAAGATGCAGGCTGCAGGAGAGCTGGTGGCCCGGGCGCATCGAATGGTGCGCGAGTCCATCAGGCCCGGTCTGTCGACCTACGATCTCGACATATTCATCAGGGATTATGTTTTGCAGGCCGGCGGCCAGCTGCTGTTCTACAAGTACAGGGGATTTCCGGCCAATTCCTGCATCTCGATCAATGAAGAGG
This sequence comes from Planctomycetota bacterium, assembly GCA_003509045.1. GTDB lineage: Bacteria > Planctomycetota > UBA8108 > UBA8108 > UBA8108 > UBA8108. The sequence goes on from DODI01000195.1 coordinate 2,832, forward strand.
TGGTACATGGTATTCCACGCAAGCGTCGCAAGCTGGAGGATGGGGATGTTGTCAGCGTAGATATCGGGGTCAAGCTCAAAGGCTTCTGTGGCGACTCAGCCTGGAGTTACAGGGTCGGAGAGGTCAGCGAGGAAGCCGAAGCCCTGCTGAAGGCGGGGGAGGCGGCTTTGTCGCGGGGAATCGCGGCGACCTTGTTAGGAGGCAAGATATCCGACATAGGCCGGGCTATTCAGACCTATGTGGAGGGGGAAGGCTACTACGTGGTAAAAAAATATGTTGGGCATGGAGTCGGCGCCGAACTGCATGAAGATCCCCAGGTTCCGAATTATGTGGATCGGAATATTCTTCGGCATGATCCCGAGTTACGGGATGGACTGGTCCTGGCGATTGAGCCCATGGTTAACCTCGGCACAGAGGACACCAGGGTGCTGAATGACGGCTGGACGGTTGTTACAACAGACAGGAGCTTGTCAGTTCATTTTGAACATACGGTGGCTGTTACCCCTGAAGGGCCGAAAATATTGACTTGTTGCTGAAAATCGGGATAAACGCACTGTTCTTCAAAAGAATCCAGATTTTTTCTTTGTAAATTTTTCGGTGATTCATCTATACTCTTCGACTTGGAAAAATTTTAAAAATTGGTCTAAGTGCTTGCTGCCTAATGATTTGTTGTTTGGGTGGATAAAAGCAGGGAAAGCGTCGAGCCATGAAGGTCAAGGTCTCTGTAAAACGGTTGTGCGAGAACTGCAAGATCATCCGTCGCAAGGGTGTTGTGCGCGTCATCTGCACGAATCCCCGGCATAAACAACGGCAGGTTTGAAGTTTTTTTCGGGAGGCAAATTTATGGCGTTTTCCTCCAGGTGGTTAGCTCGAGACTGTTGGTAAAGCGGATCGAGCGGCAACGGGTAACAGTTTAAATACAAGAGTATAAGAGGGTTCTATGCCGCGGATTTCGGGAGTCGATATTCCAGCCGACAAGCAAATCGGCATTTCATTGACCTACATTAAAGGTATTGGCCGCACCCTGGCTGGTGCTCTGCTTAATAAGGTTGGGATTGGTTATACCGTGAAGGCCAGGGATCTGACCGAGGAAGAGCTCAGTAGAATCGCCTCTACGCTCGAGGACGAATATGTCATCGAGGGGCGTCTTCGCCGTGAGATTCAGCAGAACATCACGCGATTGAAAGAGATTAATAGTTACCGTGGAACGCGTCATAAAAAAGGTCTTCCGGTTCGTGGCCAGAGGACCAAGACAAATTCCCGTACGAGGAAGGGGCCGCGAAAAGTTGTCGCGACCAAAAAGAGTGTAAAGCAGATGTAATTCTGCAGGTATTTTCCCGCTGCCTCTTGGCTGCGGATTCGATGTGTTAACGGTGAGAAATGGCAAAGAAGAAAGTCAGGAAGAACGTCGTTAAGGGGATCGTCCATATCAAGGCGACCTTTAATAATACGTTCGTGACGATTACCGACAAGAACGGGCAGACCCTGGCCTGGCAGACGGGCGGCTCCATGGGCTACAAAGGTAGCCGGAAGAGTACTCCTTTTGCCGCTCAGCGAGCAGCTGAGCAATGTGCCGCCGCGGTCAAGAAGATGGGGATGAAAGAGGTCGATCTCCGCGTCAGGGGGCCAGGTTCAGGACGAGAGTCCGCGATCCGGGCCATCCAGGCGGCCGGTCTCGACATCAAGATGATAGAGGATGTCACCCCGCTTCCGCACAATGGTTGTCGTCCGAAGAAAAGGCGACGTGTCTGAAGGCTTTTGATTTCCTGTGGAGCCCGGGGCGCTACAGGAAGGATTTTTCTACGGAATTAAATGACCGGGTGCTTGGTGAGAAAGTTTGCTGATCTGCTTTCTTGCGAGAAGATCCCGGAAGGAGTTTAGATGCGTATAAGGTGGCGAGACTTCGAGATTCCCAATTCAGTCATCTGCGAAGATGAATCTCGGAAATCCACTTACGGTAAGTTTTACGTAGAGCCTTTTGAACGTGGGTTCGGGATTACCGTTGGCAATAGCCTCAGAAGAATACTTCTTTCATCGCTTGAAGGAGCTGCGCTCGTTTACGCGAAGATCGAAGGTGTCCAGCACGAATTCACCAGCATGACTGGTGTTTACGAAGACGTTACCGAGGTTGTGCTCAATCTCAAGAACGTGCTCATGCTGATTGAGGGCAACGCTGATGAGGTGGAACTCAAGATCCGCGTAGACAAGGCCGGAGATGTAACTGCGGGCGACATTGAGCATGGGCCCGAGGTGACCATTGTCAATCCTGACCTTCTCATTGCCAAGCTCACCCAGGATATCCCCTTTAATGTCGACCTCAGGGCACGCAAGGGGCGTGGTTATGCTACCGCTCCTGAAAATCGTGACGGTGACAATGAGATCGGGGTTATCTGGATGGATTCCTCTTTCTCTCCCGTCAGCCGGGTTCGTTATAAAACGGAGAATACCAGGGTTGGCCAGCTGACCAATTACGACCGCCTGGTCCTTGAGATCTGGACCAACGGCGCCCTGAAGCCTGAGATGGCCCTTGTGGAGGCGTCGAAGATCCTTCGCAAGCATCTCAACCCGTTCATCCAGTATTCGAATATCGGTGCCGTGGTGCAGCCTGAAGAACAGGTTGTGGCTGAGGAGACGACTGAGTCTCCCGACCTCGACGAGCTTCGCAAGAAGCTGGAGATGCCGATCAGCGCCCTGGCCCTGGGTGTCAGGGCTTACAATTGTCTTGATGGCGAGTCGATTCGAACGGTAGGCCAGTTGGTCGCTTGGAAAGAACCCGATCTGCTCAGAGTGAGGAACTTCGGTCAGACTACGCTCGACGAGATCAAGGCGAAGCTGGTTGAAATCGGACTCGATCTGGGTATGGAGGTTCCGGCCTCTATTTCCGTCGAGCCTGTCGGTATGCATATTTCTGCTGCCATACCTCAGGATCCTATGCCTGAGTACCAGGTGCCGATTTCTGAGGAACCGCCGGTTCCGGCTCCC
>DODI01000200.1:0-11781 GCA_003509045.1 Planctomycetota bacterium
ATTACGGCATGACGGTTCCTGAGATGATGGAGCAGATGCGCCGCTTCGCCCGCGAGCTTCGTCCTCTTTACCGGGAGCTTCATACCTGGGCTCGATATCGGTTGGCGAAGAAGTTCGGCAAGGACGTTCCGGAGCTGCTTCCGGCCCATTGGCTTCCCAACCGCTGGGGACAAAGCTGGGGCTCCATGGTCAAGGTCGAGGGTTTCGATCTCGACGGCACGCTCTCTTCTTTCAAACCCGAACGGTTGGTTCGCCAGGCGGAAGACTTCTACGTCAGCCTCGGCTTCGAGCCGCTTCCCGGGAGCTTCTACAAGCGATCGAGCCTCTATCCCCTGCCCGAGGGGACCGCCTACAAGAAGAACAACCATGCCAGCGCGTGGCATATGGACCTGCAGAAAGATGTTCGCTGTCTCATGAGCGTCGAGCCCAACGCTCGCTGGTGGGAGACGACCCACCATGAGCTCGGACACATCTACTATTACATCGAGTACACCAGCCCCCGGGTGCCGCCGCTGTTGAGGGGGGGAGCGAACCGGGGCTTCCACGAGGCGATCGGGAGCCTGCTCGGGCTGGCCTCGATGCAGAAGGGTTTTCTGCAGGGACGCGGGCTGGTGTCTGCCGATGCCAGGGTCGACGAGATCCAGACCCTGCTCAAGGAGGCTCTCGACTTCGTCGTCTTTATTCCTTTCTCCACGGGAACGATGACCCACTTCGAGCACGATCTCTACGCGGCCGATCTTCCTGTTTCGAGCTACAACGAGAGGTGGTGGAAGTACGCGGCCGAGTTCCAGGGTATCAGTCCGCCGGTTGAGCGGGGTGAGGAGTTCTGTGATGCGGCCTCCAAGACCCACATCAACAACGATGCTGCTCAATACTACGACTACGCGATCTCTTATATCCTCCTGCACCAGTTCCATCGTCACATCGCGCGGAAAATCCTGGCCCAGGAGCCGCGCAATACGAACTACTACGGCAACAAGAAGATCGGCACCTTCCTCGGCTCCATCCTGAAGCTCGGAGCGACCCGGGACTGGCGTACAGTCCTGCAGGAGAGCATTGGAGAGGATATCAGTGCGGCGGCGATGATCGAGTATTTCGAGCCGCTGCTTCAATACCTGCGCAAGGAGAACGCCGGCCGGCGTCACACCCTCGGAGACATCTGAGGCCGCCTGAGGTCAGTCCTGAACGGCACGTTCGAGCAGAAGCCGTCCGTAGTCGCTTCCCTTCAGCTCCTCCGCCAGCGCCCTGAGCTGGCCGAGGTCGATGAAGCCCATCCGGAAGGCTGTCTCCTCGATGGAGCCAGCCAGCGAGGCGCGGCTTTTTTCGAAGTCCATGATCTCAGTGGATGCCTGGAGCAGCGATTCGTGGGTTCCCGTGTCAAGCCACCTGGTGTCCTCCGGTAGAGTCTCTACCCGCAGCTGCCCCCTGTCGAGATAGGCCTGGTTGACGTCGGTAATTTCCAGCTCGCCGCGCGCGGAAGGCTCCAGGGAGCGGGCAATCTCGACCGCCTGGCGGTCGTAGAAATAGAGGCCGGTTACCGCCAGGTTGGAGGCGGGTTCGGCAGGTTTCTCAACAAGTCTCACGGGCGCGCCGCCGCCGTCAAGCTCCACGACTCCGAAGCGCTCGGGGTCTTCCACCTCGCAGGCGAATACGGTGGCGCCCTCCTGCCGCTTGCCGGCTCGGTCGATGCAGTCGGCGAAGCCTGCCCCGTAGAAGACATTGTCGCCCAGGGCAAGGGCTACCCGCTCGTCTGCCGCGAAGTCGGATCCGATGATCAGAGCCTCGGCGATCCCGCCTGGCCGCTCCTGGGCCGCGTAGCGGATGGAGATTCCAAGTTTCGAGCCATCGCCCAGCAGGCACTCAAAGAGCTGGCGGTCGCCGGGTGAGGTGATCACCAGCACCTCCCTGGCCCCGGCCAGCATCAGGGTCGACAGGGGGTAGTAGACCATCGGCTTGTTGTAGACCGGCAGGAGCTGTTTGTTGAGCGACGCGGTGAGCGGCAACATGCGGGTGCCGGAGCCGCCGGCGAGCAGGATTCCCTTCATATGGTTTTTTCCGTTCCTGCCCTGTCGGGGTCTGCGAGTGAGAAACCAGGACGCCTCCGGCCGCCTGTAGAAAGAGATACGGATCGAGAGGCGATCATCTTCAAAATATTTTTACTGGGCCTGAAGGGAGCCTCCTCTCTGTGCTTCGGCAAGGATCTATACCAGCTTCAGTGTTTTCCTCGCAACCCATTCCATTACCAGCAGGGAGACGAGGAGTATCGCGAGGATCCAGGGGTGGTCCAGGGCGGCATAGGTGTAGGTCCGCTCAATTGTACGTGTTTTTTCGGGCAGACGCCCGATGGCGCTTGCGGCTTCGGACAGGTGGAGGTAGACGCCCCCGGAAAGCTTGGCGATGTCCTCCAGGCTCTCGCTGTCGCAATAGATGTCGAGCGCCTCATTCTGGGCCGGCGGTTCGACCGCGAAGAGGATCCTGGCCCGGTCCGGGCGGGACGAATAGCCGGCGATGGTCGAGACATCGAGCGTCATCTCGAACTCGCGGAAGCCGTCGGTCTTCTCCGCCGCGGCCAGGCCCGCGTCTTCGAGAAGGGGCGCGTATTGAGAGGCCGGGAGGGTGCCCCGGTAGCGTCCGCCGCTTGCGGGCACGGGCTTGAGCCGCAGCCGCAGCTGTTTCTGAGGAGAGGAGAGCGGCCGGATGACCGCGTCGACCAGGCTTCCGGAGGCGGCCTGGCCATCGTGATTCTCGAGGAGCGCGGAGATCTCGATGTCTTCGGGGAAACGATAGACAGCCTTGTTGGTTCCCAGGCGCGCCAGGCTGTCAGCGGCGTTCAGCTGTTCGGATACAGCCCAGCGAATAACCGCTCCCCAGAATCTTCTGTAGAGCAGGTCGCCGAAGCGCAGCCGCCATCTCCAGGTTGAGTCGATTCCACTGTAGAAAACCTTGCCGGTTCCGAGTTTCCGAGATGCGAGCACCGGTGCTTTTTCTTCTCCCGCTGTGACCAGGAGACGGCTTCCCTCCACGATGCCGGCCGCCGGGTGATACCACCGGGGAGCCGGAAGCAGTTCCCAGAGCTCGAGGTTTCTCTGCCGTCCCGGAAGAAGCCTGCAGAGCTCGGCCTCTTCCCCGGCGGCCGTCAGGGAGAGCGCCGCCCCGTCCCGGGCCAGCTGCGCTCCCAGCCCGCGGCCTGGCGGCGGGGATGCCATCCTTATCGGCAGCAGCTCCTCCAGGGAGGTTCCAGCCCAGGACGCCGGCATGGCATCCGGCCCGGCCACCAGGACCAGGGTTCCTCCCCTCGCCTCCACGTACTCACGCAGACTTTTACGTAACCGCCCATCAAAGAGCTCCGGCTCGATGTCGCCAAGTATTATGGCATCGTATCTGGCAAGCTCTTCAGGGCTCCTCGGGAAATCCGGCGGCAGCTTTCTTCTCGGAGGAGCGGGCACGAGGTGAGAGTCGAGGGAGATCTTGTCATCTCGGTCCCAGGTATTTTTCAGGTAGCGGTATTCCCATCTGGGCGAGCCCGCGAGATAGAGCACTTTGGCCTCGTCATCGAGGACCTCCAGCCAGGTCTCGCGCCGGTTGTTTTCCTTGAGAGCCTCTCCCTTGACACCCTCGAAGCCGATGCTCAGCTTGTGCCTTCCGGGCTCGTCAATCGTGAACCGAAGCGGCCAGTGAGAGATTTCCGTGCCTGGGAGCTCGTCGATGAGGAAGGAGGCCACCTCCCTCCCGTCATCGAGGACATTCACCTTGACCGCTGCGGTCTCGACACCCGTGTTCTGGAGGGTTATCTCAGCGCTGATTTCATCTCCCCTGAAGACCCTGCGAGGCGCCTCCAAAGCCTTGAGCACGAGGTCCGGGGGACGCTCGGCCTTGCCGACCCCCAGGGCGACGATGGGAATACCAAGGGCGCCAAGCGAGCGGGCGGTCTCCCGGGGGTCTCCGGGGGCATTGTGATGTCCATCTGTTATCAGGATGATTCCCGCCAGATCTTCTCGCCGCGCCCTCAGGGCTTTCTGCAGGAGGGGAGTCCCCAGGTCCGTCTTTCCGATGTTGTCGAGCGAGAGGCTGTCCGGCCCTTCCAGGGGCTCGATGGTCTCCGTCAGGGAATGAAGGGAAATATCAAAGCGATCTTCGAGGTTTTCAAGCCAGGGAGATGAGAGCAGGCCGCGGACCGCGTCAATCCTGGAGATGGAGGCTGTTGTACCCTCGGCGTCCTCCAACCCCATGCTTGCGGAGGTGTCTACGATCAGCAGGACGTCGCCGCGCTTCTGTTCGGTGGCCGTCTCTACCAGGGCGGGGTCGAGGAGTATGAAGATGATGGTGGCCAGGAGAAGAAGGCGCAGGAGGGTCAAGGTCCAGCCCCCCAGGCGACCGCAGCTGCGACGGTCGGTCCTGTAGAGAACGATCGAGGCGGCGGCAGCGGCGGCAAACAGGAGGGGGAGAGCCCACAGTGGAAGCCAGCCTGTGACGATAGTCATGAGGAGCCTCCGGCCTGCTGCGGTGATCTCGACGAGGCGAATCCCCTGAGAAGAACAAGCTCGCACAAGAGGAGGAGCAGGCCGGCCAGGAGGGCGTAGGGCCAGTGCTCGAGCTCGACGATGACGCTCCGCCGGAGGCCGGCCCGGCCCTGGGAGTGTCTCAACCTGTCGACCCCGAGCTTTCGTTCCAGTAACTCCAGGGAGTCGGCATCGATTCGCTCGAGGTTCGATTCAGCGGGATCCATATTGACCGCCAGGGTTACAGTTCGCTTGTCGCTGTTTTTCTGGACGATGTCGAAGGAATAGAACCCGGTTTGCGTGGTTTTCCGCCAGGAGACACCTCTTTTCCCGGTCCCGGTGGAGTCGGCGATTTTCTCGGTTTCTCCATTTGGCCGGATGAGCTGAATTTCCGCAGCCCGTTCGTCGGCCTCCAGCGCGACCTCCAGGGTTCCTCCCTGGTTGCAGCCGATGGCGAGTGAGGGGCCCAGGGCCAGGTAGCGGATCAACCTGTGGAGGAGGGGAACAAAGAGCGGGGTGCGCGGGAGGTCGGTATCAGCGGGGTCCGCCCCGGTGGCGAAGAAGATGATCCTGCCATCGGAGAGTGAATGTTCGATGATCCAGGGTGACCCTCCGCTCGTTCTCGAAAGGATGGCCGCCTTTTCCTTCACCGGTCCGGTTGTCCAGCAGCTTCTTATCGCCAGCCGGCCCAGGTCCGCTTCTGAGACCCCCTTGAAGATCGAAAGGACCGGATGCTCGAGGTTGACCGCGGTCGGGTGGTAGGCCTCGCCCCTCTCCGCCTTCTGTCGCTTCAGCAGCGCGGCGGGAAGAAGCCCCCTTCCCTCCTGCCAGAGCCGGTCGTTGGCGAAGAGCCGATCGGTTCCCGCATCGGCGAAGGCCAGGAGGCCGCCGCCCCTGCGGACGAAGTTCTCGATAAGCTCCAGCTCCCGGGGCTCGACTGATGAAATTCCAGACAGCACAAGGACCCTGGATCTGGCCAGGACCCCGCTCTCGGCGGAGCCGAGAATCACCGGCCGGAAGATGACCTTGGGGGGCTGGCCCTCTCCATACCTGGGAAAGAGGGCCAGGTCGAGCCAGTGGCCTCCGCCGGCCCGGCCCTTGTCGGGAGAGCCCTGGATGATGGGCACCTCGAGCCGGTCGAGCACCTCGATCACGAGATGCCGCGCATCATCGCCGGGGAGGCCATCTCCCGCCCCTTCACCGACAAGCTCGGCGCTAACCCTGGCCGTTCCAGCGCTGGAGAAGCGATGGCTGAAGGAGAGCTCCCGGGTGGCCGGCCCCTCCTCCTCCAGCGGTCTGCTGGCGATGACCTCGCCATTGACGGTGACTCTCAGGTGGAGGCTGTCGGCTCCGGGAGCCAGGGCCACCCGGGCGTGAAAGCCAATGGCTGCGTCGGTTCCTGTTACCAGCGAGTCACTCTTGAATTCGACAATCCGGTGATTGGAGGTCTCTGGAGCTCCGCAGTCTACCAGCGTGATGGATGGAGCCGGATCGAGCGCGGCGAGTCTTGAGGCGAGGAATTCGAGGCTCCTCTCCTTCTTCGCCGGAAGGCTGCCGGCCTGGTGGTCGGTGAAGATGTAGATCTCGCGTATGTCGGCTGACAGCAACGCGGCCTTTCCGATCGCATCGTCGATAGCGTGAAGAAGGTCGAAGGGGCCGCCGCCGAGCTCGAGGTCCTCCAGGTCAAGGCGGGTTTTCTCCAGGTCGAAGAGGTCATTTCCAGGTGCTCGATCGACAGCTGGCGGCGACACGACCAGCGCGGAGTCTGCCGGCCGGAGCTCATCCAGGAGAGTCCGCGCCCGTGCCTTTGCTCTCTTCAGCAGGTCGCCGGCTTCTTCAGCCGGGCTGTAGGACATGCTGAAGCTGGTGTCGAAGACCAGCACGAGGCCGCGGCTCAGAGAGCTCGAGGAGCTGAGCTCTCTTTCGACCCTGGTGGCTGGTCCCAGGAGAGCGTAGACCACCAGGAAGAGAGCCAGGCTGCGCACCAGGATGAGGAGTGCCTCTCGCAGGCGGATCCATCGCAGCCTGGCGCGCTGGCGGGTGAGAAAGAAACGCAGCGCGGGCCAGTCCAGCCTCCGCGCCCGGCGCCGATCGACGAGATACAGGAGTGTCGGCAGGAGCGCGAAGAGCAGCAGCGGCCAGAGATAGGGGTTGTGGAAGGTGTCCGGTAGTGGGTTCATCGCTGCCTGGACCGGAGATGGAGGAATCGTCCGAGAGCGTTGGCGAAGGGAGCGCTGGTGTCGAGGCAGAGGTAGTCGACCTCAGCGGCCGAGCAGCCCTTGCGGATCGCATCCTGGTGCTCGATGAAGTTTTCACGGTAGAGCTCGGCCAGCTGGCGGGCATCGAGGCGCATCTCGATCGAGGGGTCCTCGATATCTCTCAGCACCATCCAGCTGTTGAATGGCAGCTCCTTCTCGCAGGGATCAAGCACCTGGAGGACGATGACCGCGCTGCCGCGCTGGCGCAGCTGGGAGATTCCCGACAGTACATTTTTCTCGTCATCTAGCAGGTCGGAGATGAGTATCGTCAGGGAGCCTGGATCGACGCGTTCGGCGAGCTGGCTGAGGACCTTCGAGAGATCCGTCCGGCCTTCGGGCCGCGCCTTTTCCATGGCTCCGTAGATACCCGCGAGGTTTTCGGCCGAGGCCCTGGGGGGGATGTGCTGTTTGAGTGATTCACCCGCGAGGGCCAGTCCGACAGCGTCACGCTGGCCCAGGAGGAGATAGGCCATCGCTGCCGCCAGGCAGGATGCGTAGCGCAGCTTGGTGATCTCTCCGCTCGAAAAGCTCATCGAGGCCGAGGTGTCGAGGACCAGGGTGGCGCGCAGGTTGGTCTCGTCCTCGAATTGTTTGAGATAGAAGCGATCGGTGCGGGCGTAGCTGCGCCAGTCGAGGTGCTTGAGGTCATCTCCGGGTACATAGGGCCGGTGCTCGGCGTACTCTATCGAGGAGCCCCGGGCGGAGCTTCGGTGGAGACCCCTGAGGAAGCCCTCCGCGATCTTTCTGGCCACGACCTGCAGGCGCTCGAGCTGCGCGACGGAGCCTGGATCGAGGAAGTCCCGCAGTTCCGTCATCGGCGGCTCAATCCTTTGTGTTTTCCCTGGTGAGCTCCTCCAGGAGCCTGTTCACCAGACTCTGCGGCGTGATTCCTTCGGCAGCCGCATTGAAGTTGGTGATCAGCCGGTGGGAGAGAACCGGCACGGCGACCCGGGCGATATCCGCCAGGTTGACGTGGAAGCGGCCGCGGAGAATAGCCCTGGCCTTGGCTGCCGCCATCAGGTATTGGGCCGCTCGCGGCCCCGCTCCAAAGGTCAGGCTGTCGCGAATGTAGTCGGGGGAGCCGGGCTCTTCCGGGCGCGAGCGGCGTACCAGCTTCAGGGCGAAGCGGTAGACGTGGTCGGCGGCCGGAACCTCCGGCACCAGCGCCTGGATCCGGATGATGTCCTGCTCTGAGAGTACCGGAGACAGCTCGATCGATTCAGGCGCCCTGGTGCGCTTCATGATCTCGAGCTCCTCCTCTTCCGCGGGATATCCGACCCGTATAGAAAATATAAAGCGGTCAAGCTGCGCCTCGGGAAGGTTGTAGGTGCCTTCCTGCTCGATGGGATTCTGCGTGGCGACGACGAAGAAGGGCGAGGGCAGCACGGCGGTCTGCTGGCCGACGGTGACCTTTCGCTCCTGCATCGCCTCAAGGAGGGCGGCCTGCGTCTTCGGCGGGGTGCGGTTGATCTCATCGGCGAGCAGCATGTTCGCGAAGATCGGGCCCTTCATGAAGTGGAAGCTGCGGCGACCTGATTCCGGGTCTTCCTGGAGGATGTCGGTGCCGGTGATGTCCGAGGGCATGAGATCGGGCGTGAACTGGATCCTTCTGAAGCTTAGATTGAGAAGCCTCGCCAGGGTGGAGACCAGCAGGGTCTTGGCCAGGCCGGGAACCCCGATCAGGATCGAGTGTCCGCCGGCGAACATGGCGATGAGCATCTGCTCGATCACCTCGTGCTGGCCGACGACGACCTTTCCGAGCTCGTCTTTCAGCCGTGCGGCGGAGTCACGCAACAGCTCCGCAGTCTCGTTGTCGGACAGGTTCCTCACGGCTGGGGCGCCGGGTTCCTGCGCTCGAGACGTTTCGGATCCTGGTTCGGGGGTTGTCGGGTCCGCCATTTCAATCTCACGGTGGTTTGCTTTGGTCGCTGTTTGCCTGAGGTTGTCATATTACCATGAGTTTACATGGTGGCGAGAACACCAACCGGTCTCCATCAACAGATGGACACCTTCACGGGAGCGTGAAATAATACAAGGCCTGCCCGGGAGAGGATCTGTCGGGAAAGAAGGCAGCTGAATATTTCCAGGCCGCAGGCCAGCCGCGGCTTGATAGAGAAAACGGGAGAAACGAGATGCTCGAGGTTACCTGTAACGGATGTGGCGCCAAGTACAAGGCGCCGGAGAAATTTGCCGGCCGCAAGATGAGCTGTAAGGCCTGCTCAGAGGTCATGCTGATCGGGGAAGAAGCAGCCCCTGAGGTCTCGTCCTCCCCGGTCGAGGAAGAGGTTTCCCAGGCGCCGGTCGCTTCCGAGGAGAAGGTACCTTCCAAGAAGAAGCCTTCCTTCAAGAAGGGCGGTATCTCGGCGCGAAAAGGGGATAAGAAATCTTCTTTCAAGAAAGGCGGTCTATCGAGCTCGAAGGTCTCCAGGGATTCGGACCGTGGGTCTGCGGACCAGGCTGCCGGAAGCAAGAAGAGCCCTGCCCTGCTGGTCGTCATCCTCCTGCTGCTGGTGGGTGGACTCGCCGCGGTCGATTTCTTTGTCACCAATATGGTGATCGGAGGGAAGGCTCCGGCCGGCAACGAGAAGGTCGCCGCTGTTGACGATTCCCCCGAGAAGGAACCCGCAGAGGAGCCCGCCGATGAGCCGGAGGCCCCAGCCGAGCCCGAGGAGACTGAACCTGAAGCCGGGAAACCTGAAGTGGCCGAGCCCGCTCCTGAGAAGCCCGAGGGCCTTCCGGCTGAGCCGGAAGCTCCGGCCCTGGCAGCAATCTCCGCCACCTCATCGCCGGTCGCTTTACTGGTTCCCGCCGATGCGCAGGTGATTTTGGGTTTGAATATTCCTCGCCTGATCGCGGCCTACGAGGGTCTTACCGGGGAAAAACTCCCCCGTACGCCCGAGGCTCTTGCCTCGATGAACCCGGGAGACGAGACTTCCGAGGCGGATCTGGAGGCAGTCAAGAAGGCCATAGCCGCCGGGGTCGATCCGTTCAACAGCATCCGGAGCATCCTGATCGCGGCCGAACTTCCCGAGAACTCCCCGATTCCAGGCCTGGAAGATTTCGGGGCGGCGGGCGCCGCCGCAGCGGAGTCGGATGGGCTGGTCCTGGTAGAGGGCCAATTCAGTGATCCGGCCGCGATCGTGAGCGCGCTGGTTGAGTTGGGAGTCCTCTCGCCTTCGGCGCCCGAGGTGAAGGCTGGCCTCAATGTATATTCAGTAGCCGAGGGCCAATCGATAAAGGGCCGCTTTACCTTCCTTTCGACAGGACAGATGATGTTCGCCACTTCCGCCTGGCTCGACAAAGTAATCGCTCGCAGGAAGGGCGAAGGCCAGGGAATCCTCACGAACGCGGTCTTCAATTCCATGAGCAAGGGACTCGCGAGGAAGGAGGCGCTCTGGCTGGTGGCGGACGTTCCGGAAGAGGCCGGGGCCGCGTTGCAGCAGGGGCTTGCCGTTCCGCCCGGAGGAATCCCAGGTCCGGATGACGGGTCCGAAGCGCCCACTCCGGCCATCAAGATCGATTCCCTGATGCTGGCGCTCGATTCCGGCGGAACCGACTTCTCGCTGGAATTGATCGGGGTCACGCCCTCGCCCGAGCATGCGGAGAATACGAAGACGACCATCGGAACCCAGCTGGGCGGCATCTCGCTCCTGGCCATGCAGATGCTCGGCCCGAAGGCCCTCGGTCTCATGGGCAAGCTGACACCCAAGAGCGATGGCAACAATGTCATCATCTCTTTGAAGCTCAACGAGAAGGAGCTCGCGGCGGTCAAGGAGATGGCGACGAAGGCTCTCGCAGGCTTCGCCGGCCCCGACTCCGAGGCACCTGAGGGCTTCGACCCCTCCGATTTTATCAAGGAGCCGCCAGGGCAGGGGAAGGCGGCGGTTGATCCCGGAGACGAGGGTGAAGAGCCGGAGAAGGAAGAGGATGGCAAAGGAGAAGACGATCCCCTCGAGCTCGAGGACTTCTGAGCCGGCCTTTTACTCAGTCCTGCTGGAGCTTGCCTGGTAGCCATCTCGCGTAGGCGGGATGGGTCTCCGCGGTGATTCCAAGCTCGGCGAGCGCCTTCTGCAGCTGGATGTCGGCGTGCAGGGTGTTGGCGAACTCCGTTTGTTTCTCGTCTTCGATTTTTCGATGGAGCAGGCGATGGAGGGCCGCGCAGACCTGTGCTTCGCTCAGGCTGGTGGCCAGGGAGCTGTAGAGCAGCAGGAATTCCGGGTAGTCTTCCGCCCTGGTGAGATCCCGTGGGGCCTCCTGCCAGAGGAACTCCAGGTGCTCGTAGTGGATGTTGAGATATTCGTAGAGCTCGGTGGAGTATTGCACCCGCAGGAGCTCATCCTGTTCCCAGGAGGCGAGCTCTTTGAGGGGGTCTGCGACGATGACGTCCGGCTCGATTCCGCCGCGCTGGCCCACGGTTACCCGGCCCCTCGAGTCCCTTGGCCCGTGGAAACGCCGCCCCGAGGGAAGCTGCAGGTAGAAATTAGCGAGCTGTACGGAGGCCTTCCCTCCGACCAGTCTGTTGACGCTCGCGGGAACGTCGAGCCGTTGCTGGGACACTCCCTTTCCGTAGGTCCTGGTCCCTATGATGGTGGCTCTCTTGAGATCCTGGAGGGCGCCGGCCACGACCTCAGAGGAACTGGCCGACCAGCCGTTGACCAGGATCATCGTTGGGCAGGTGATGAGCCTGCCGGCGGTGGCATTGTATTCGCGGCCGGGCCGGCCGCCGCTCGACACCTGCGAGACGATCGGGACCCCGGTGTCATCGACCAGGAGGTCGACGACCTTCACAGCCTCCTCGAGGAGTCCGCCGCTGTTGCCTCGCAGGTCCAGGATGAAACCTTTCAGGCCTCCGGCTCGTTTGCTGAAATCCGTGAGGAGCTCTCCGAGGGTCTCGGCGGTCCTGGAGCCGAACCGGGGTACGCGAACATAGGCCACGGCCTCCGGGAGCAGCTCGGAAAAGAGCGCCGGGGTTTCGACGGGTCCATGCTGGATGACGATGTTGAGGGAGTCGGCCTGTCCCCACC
>DODI01000559.1:0-7907 GCA_003509045.1 Planctomycetota bacterium
CCTATCGAGACATAGCCCATCCGGGATCCTCCTATTGGCGCCCGCGCCTTGTGGAACTGATTGTGAAGACAGGATACAATTTTTGAATGCAGTCAACGACAAGGATGTGCCTCTCTTTTTTCATCCAGCTGTCCCTTCCGGCCGTCCTTCTTTTCCTGGGGTCGACCCAGGCGGCAGGAGACGAGCCTCCAAAGGGGCCTCGCTATCCTTCAGACCTCGCCCTGGGGCCGGGGCAGAAATATCTCTTTACGGCCAACAGCGGCAGCCACTCCATCTCCATGGTCAGAATCTCCTCCGGCGAGGTTCTTCATGAGCTCCATCTCGGAAGCGCCGCAAGGCCCTCACAGATCACCTCCTTCCTGCACAATGGAGCGCAAAGAATTGCGACAAGCGACAGAGACGCGGGAAAGGTCTACATTCTTTCAATTACCGGCTCTGCGCATCCCCGGCTTGAGTTCCTGCGGACATTGCCTGCCCCGGGAGGCCCCGAGGGATTGCAGTATGCCCAGGGCTCCAGGGCGCTTGTAGTCGCCTGCAGCAAAGCCAACCGGGTTTTGATGTTCAACCCGGATACCGAGAGCCCCCTGGCCTCCATCGAGACCGTGGAGGGGCCACGACGGATTCTCTCGCTTGAAGAATCGTCTCCAGGCCAGGTAGCCGTCACGGGCCGAGACTCGGTAGGCCTGCTCGACCTGACAAAAAAAATACAGATTGGTGAGGCCGCGCCCGCAAAAGGCCGGGCCCTGAATCTCCAGGGGCTTGTTTTCAGCAGGGGGAATATCCTTTTAAGCCACCAGGTCCAGCCGACAGAGGTTGCTGTCGACCCCCAGATGATCGTCTGGGGGCTCATACTTGCGAATCGGGTAACGAGCATTCCCGTTTCGACAATTCCTGTCCGCGATTACAACAAAGAGAAAGACGGGGACGCCCCCGAGAAGAAATATATTTACGGAGTCGGCTATCAAGGCGGCGACCCACTGCATCGGATTGTTCCGCTGGACCAACGACAGCGAGCCAATGGAGACCCCGGCAAGCCCGCTCTCGTCTCGCGCCCGGGATCCGCCGGAGATCTCCTTCTGCTCCCGAGCGGCGGGACCAACAGGCTGGTATTCATCGACACAGACGAGGCCTACCTGCCCGGCACTGAGCCCCTCTCCCGGCAGGAAGCGCTCCCCTCCATCAAGGTTGGGGATCGACCGGTTGCCGTTGTCTCCGCCGCCAACGGCCGTCGCGCCTACGTGCTTTGCAGCCTTGAAGATTCCATTTGGGAAATCGACCTCGCCACCAGGAAGACACAGAGGAGAATACGCCTTGGGCCAAGCCCGAAACCCACCGAGACGCATCTCGGAGCAAAGATTTTCTTTAATTCAAATCGATCCAATGGTGGCTGGTATAGCTGCAACAGCTGCCATCCGGAGGGCGGGACAAGGGGGCACAATTTTGACACCCATGCAGATGGGGATGGGCTTGCGAAGAAGGCGCCTGACCTTCATGGCTCCATCCAGACCCCGCCCTGGGCCTGGAATGGGAAATTCAAAACCCTCCAGGATCAAGTCTCAGCATCTCTCCACTCAACGATGGCTGTAAATCGAAAGGCCGCCCCGAAAGACGTTGCCCGGGTCATAGCCTTCCTGGGGTCGCTGCTGCCCCGCCCGACAGTTCGCACAATAGAGAGCCTTGGCGGCGACCCGGAAAAAGGCGCCGCTCTTTTCCAGAAAGCCGCCTGCGCAACCTGCCATAAGCCTCCGCTCTACACGATTCCGGACCTTGAAGATGTTGGTGTTTTCGACGAATATGACGGATACCGCGACTACAATCCTCCCTCGCTCTTAGGTGCAGGTAGCCGCAGCCGGTTCCTCCACGATGGAAGAGCTACGAGCCTTCGAAGCATCTTCACGCTTCACGACAAGGAAAACAGGCACGGCAAGGCTCATTCGCTAACCCAGGATGAGCTGAGCGATCTCGTGGCGTTTCTCAGGACTCTTTAACAGGTCACTTCTCCTCGCTCGAATGAGAAGGTTCCCGCACTGCTGCCGGGCCGCGCAAACGGCTATATTATCGCCCCCGCGGAGCTTTGTTTGTAAATGTTGGCTTCATGCATCGAACCAAGTTGACACTGAGCCCTATCCCCTTTACCTTTGCTTAATAGCAGTGAAGGGCTCGCTGGGGGCTGCGAGACTTCTTGGAGCTGAAAAGCCCGGCAACGGTGAGGGCGCACAGCAAAGGGTCATAGTAGAAAGATTGGGATTCATGTCGATATTTTTAAACCAGAAAAAGTTCTCGCTGATGTCGATGCCAGTCATTGTCTGCATCTTCTCGATAAGCCTTGGGCAAGCCCAGGCTGGAGATGACCTGGCCCTTGAGCTGCCCGATATTATCGTGCGGCAGTCCGACCTCCTTGATAATGATATCCGCGTCAGCGGCGGCAGGACCCTCCTGCGGCTCTCCAATGGAACAGCCAATGCAGGAACAGGCCCTCTCTATCTCTACGGAGTCACCCCTGGCAATGACGATGGCACCCAGGACGTTCGCCAGCGCGTATTCCGCGAGGATGGATCCTATTTTGAGCGGGTCGCCGGAACCTTTGTCTACCATTCGGAACACAACCATATTCATTTTGAAGAATGGGCCCAGTACCGCCTCCGGAGGGTTGTAGGCGAAGACGGGGTTGGAGATGTCGTGGCTGCCGGACAGAAGACAAGCTTCTGCATCCTGGACCTCGGAGTCTACGACCGCAGCCTCCCTGGCTATGTCTCGGGAGGTTTTTTTCGAACCTGCTCCTCAACTACGCAGGGTCTCTCCGTTGGCTGGATTGATGTTTATTCAAAAAGTCTTCCCGGGCAGAACATCGACATCACGGGTGTCCCCGATGGACATTACTGGCTCGAATCGGAAGTAGATCCGAATAATAACGTGTTGGAGTCTAACGAAGACAACAACATCGCCCGGATCAGGATAACGATTGGAAACCCATCGGACATCAACCCTGACACCTATGAGCCTAATGGCGACCTGGACAATGTCAGAAGCATATCTGCCGGAACCCCCAACAGTCCCAACCTTGGCCCCTGCAACCCAAAGCGGACCCTTATTAACCTGACTCTTCACGAGGCGGGAGATGAGGACTACTTCCGCTTCTACTCCAATGAAACGGGCGGCATGGCCGACTTTGTACGACTCGACTTCGATAACTCCCATGGAAACATCGACCTTGAGCTACTTGACGATAACGGGACCCTGGTCGATGAATCGAGAACCTCCAGGGACTACGAACGAATCTCAATGTTCGAGAAACCCGAAGGCTGGTACTATGCTCGAATAAGCGGCAGAAACGGGGATACGAACGACGGCTACCGCCTCAGCATCAACCCCCCTGCCAATCAGCCCCCGGCGATCGAGACCTTGCCCCCAGCCGCCGGCGATGTCCGGATTCGACACGGGATTGACCTCTACATGGTTAATTGGGCGCACTCAGACCCCGAGAATGACACCGCGTGGGTTACGGTCTACCTCAGCGAGACTCGTGAGCTCGACGAAACAGCCGAGATGATTGCCCCCTCACTTCACACCAATGCATCCCTCGGGTTTGTCATTATCAATTCAGCCGAGGTCAAGCCTGGGACCTACTATGTTTATTGCCAGATTACCGATGGCGGACTGACCCGCGGCGACTGGAGCGACGGAACCTTGACCATTGTCGATCTCGGCGCGGCCTGTCTCATCATTGGAAACGGGAACGATTGCAACGGAAACGGTTTCAGCGACGAATGCGACATAGAATTCGGAGAAAGCACCGACTGCAACGCAAATGGGATCCCTGATGATTGCGACATTGCAAGCGGCGACTCTCTCGACAGCGATGGGGACCTGGAGCCCGACGAGTGCCGGGACTCTCGCCCGCTGTTTCACCGCGGAGACATCAACGGCGACTCCTCCCTGGACATCTCAGACGCCGTAGGCACCCTCGATTACCTGTTCACCGGCGGCGCCATTCCGTCCTGTCTTGAGGCATCGGATTTCAACAACGACAGAATCGTCGACATATCAGATGCCGTCGCCTCCCTGAACTACCTGTTCTCAGGAGGCGAGCCCCCTGCGGCCCCCGGCCCACCTGAGGCCCGCTGCGGGAACGACACGGATGCCGAAGGCTCCCTGGGGGACCTTGGGTGTGACAATTACGCCGGCTGCTGAAAGTCGAGCCTCGAGAATATGGCGCGGGGCCGCATCTGCGCAGCTCAGGCGGCGGAAAATTCGTGAACGGTTACCTGTCGGTAGGTGTCCCCTGGATTGAGGACAGTAGACGGAAAACTCTCCTGGTTCGGACTGTCGGGGAAATGCTGAGCCTCCAGACAGAGCGCCCCGTGACGATCAAAAATTTTCCCGCCCGCCCCTTTAATTCCGTCCAGAAAATTCCCTGTGTACAGCTGAATGCCCGGTTCGGTCGTGCTGATTCGCATTGAACGACCGCTTGCCGGGTCGCGGAGGATCGCAGCCGGCCTCGGAGCCTCCGAGGCGGAGTCCCCGAGAACAAAGCAATGGTCGTAGCCTCCCTCGACGGAATCGAACCTTGAGCCGATCTCGAAGAGATTTCTGAAGTCCATAGCTCCCCCCTCCACAAAGGACAGCTCTCCCGTCGGTATGAGGTTCTCATCGACCGGCAGGTACCGGTCAGCCACGATGCTCAATTGATGTCCTAATATCTCACCGCTTCCGGCGCCGGAGAGATTCCAGTAGGTGTGATTCGTCAAATTGACGGGAGTTGGCCTGCTCGTGTTTGCCTCGTAGCTGATCGTGAGTCTGTTTTCGGCATCAAGCATGTAGAGCACGGACACCTGCAACTCGCCGGGATAGCCCTCCTCTCCATCAGGGCTGGTCAGCTTGAAGCAAACTCCGCATTCAGTCTCAGTCTGCACAGGATTCCCTGACCACAGCGCCTTGTCGAATCCACGGATACCCCCATGGAGATGGTTGGGGGCGTTATTGACCGCAAGGGTGAAGGCCTGTCCTCCAAGCTCAAAGTGCCCGTTAGCGATCCGGTTCGCATATCTGCCGACGGTGGCACCGAAATAAGGGTGCCCATCCAGGTAGCCGCGCAGGGAATCAAACCCCAGCGAGATCTCATCTACCCGCCCATCCCGGTCAGGCGTCCTGACGGATTGAACAATGGCGCCAAAGTCTATCAGCGCAACAGAGACGCCCCGATGCCCCTCAATGAGGTACCGGTGAACGGGCTCCCCATCCCGCGTCTGACCGAAGTATTCTTTTTCAATAGTCATAATCTTCACCCGGCGCCTCGATTGGTTTGCCCCTCCTGTTCAGGGTGCCATAAAAGCACAGGAAGTCCACCCCCCGCCGGCTCGCTCCTTTTACCCTGGAGGCTATCACTTGCCCAGAATTCTGGTAGTCTCTCAGGGAAGGCCGATGGGAAAAGAAAGGTACCCGAATGGAAAGCCTCGAGGGAAAAACGCTCTTCATAACCGGCGCCAGCCGAGGGATAGGAAAGGCGATTGGCCTGCGCGCGGCGGCCGATGGAGCCAACGTGGTCATCGCCTCAAAAACGGTCAGGGAGCATCCGAAGCTTCCAGGGACAATCTATTCGGCAGCCGAAGAAATCATCGCCGCCGGCGGCCAGGCCCTGGCTGTCCAGGCCGATATACGATTTGAGGAGCAGGTCCAGGCCGCCGTAGAGGCCACGGTGGCGCGATTCGGGGGGGTCGATATCCTTGTCAACAACGCCAGCGCCATTTCCCTTACCGGCACCCGGGAAACAGAAATGAAACGTTATGACCTCATGAACCAGGTCAACGTCAGGGGAACCTTTCTTTGTTCCAAGCTATGCCTGCCGTATCTCGAGAATTCCCCGAACCCGCACATATTGAATATTTCTCCACCGTTAAGCCTCGAGTCCAAATGGTTCGCGCCCCACCTGGCCTACACCATGGCAAAATTTGGAATGAGTCTTTGTGTCCTCGGAATGGCCGCCGAGCTGGCCCCGGCAGGGGTTGCCGTCAACGCGCTGTGGCCCCGAACGACCATAGCCACGGCCGCGGTTCGAAACCTCCTGGGAGGCGAGGACATGATCCGCAGATCTCGAAAGCCCTCCATAATGGGAGATGCCGCCTGGCAGATACTTACCCGCTGCAGCAGGGAGAATACGGGGCAGTTCCACATCGATGACGATGTCCTCATCGCTGCCGGCGAAAAAGATCTCGATAAGTACGCGGTCGAGGCAGGGCAGGAGCTGATGCCGGACTTTTTCATTTAGCCCGGCCCGAGCGCCTTTTCCACAGCGGTCGGAAAGATCTCTTCGATCAGTCCGTCGACACGCCCTGAAAGACAATCGATCCTGTCGTGGGCTGTCTCCCCCTGGTTGACGATAAAATAAGGGCTCCCGTTCTTCGCTGCCGAAAGCGGTATGGATGCCGCAGGCTCCACAGAGAGAGTGGATCCAAGCGACAGGACAAGATCGCAACTCGCCGCGCCCTGGAAGGCCTTCTCCAGGTCTTCCGGCCTCAGCCCCTGCCCAAAGCTGATGGTCGCCGGCTTGAGATAGCCTCCACAGGGGCATCTGGGCGCGGCCCCTTCTCGCCGAAAAAACTCAAAGCTTTCCTCCGGGTCAGCCTCCTGCCGACACCCCTGGCACTCAACCTTCCCATTCGTCCCATGGAGCTCAACCAGGAGAGAAGGACTGGTTCCCGCGAGAAGATGCAACCCGTCAACGTTCTGGGTGACAACCAGGCCCAGTTTGCCTGCCTTTTCAATGCGGACAATCGCATCGTGAACGACATTAGGCCGAGCCTCCTGAAAAGCCGCCCATCCCTCTATCTTGTATTCCCAATAATCAATCCGGGAATCCTCCGAGGACATAAAGTCCTGGTAGAACACCGGATCGCGCTTTTTCCACACCCCCTGAGGTCCGCGAAAATCAGGGATCCCGCTGGGAGTCGAGATCCCAGCTCCCGTAAAAAGCAGGATCTCTCCTGCAGCTGAGATCGCTTCGCAAAGATCTCCCTCGGAGGTCAATTCAGCGCCCTTCCAGCTCGAAGCTGCTCCAGCGTTCGGCACATCGCAGCACCCTGTAGGGCTGGTCAAGCTGGTGACAGCGTTGAACGAACTCATCAGGGGTGGCCGTGTTGAAGCTGAACATATCGTAATGGCAGGGGATCACGATACGGGCCCCGATTTCTCCAGCCAGGTCAGCAGCCTCCCTCCCCCAGAGATTCCCGGCAACCCCTCGCCCCTCCGCCCGACCGTTAATCGGCAGAATAGCGACATCGATACGATGGCCGGCGAGAGCCTCCACAAGGCCATCGAAGGGAACAGTGTCCCCACTGTGGTAGACGCCCCACCCGCCAAACTTGAAAATGTAGCCCATGAATTTGTCTCGTCCCTCGCCGTCAAGCTCTCTGTTTTCGTGGGCGGCCGGTACGCCAACACAGCCGAACCCCGCGAGCTCGGTTTCATGGCCTGAAGAGAGGCCATGAGGAGTTTCACCGTCCAGGCCGAGCCTCTCGGCCACAAATTGTCGATTCGCCTCGGGCGCAAGAAGGGCTACGCCAGGGTTGGCGGAAAGCAGAGGGAGGAGGGTTTTCCCATCAAGGTGGTCGGTATGGTTATGGCTCGAGGTGACAAGGTCTATGAAGTCCAGCTGTCCGGCTTGAACCGGAAGCTCCGTCATGCGGATATGAGGCTTGTCGGTGCTGGCGTACTTTTCTGTCAACGAATCAGAGAGGTAGGGGTCGACCAGGAGAAACCTGTTCTCCCACCTGAGAAGAAAGCCGCTCTGCCCCAGCCACCAGAGATGGAAACAACCCTTGTCGGCCGGGGCGGTCGCGATATCTCGTAGCAAATCATCACCTGTCAGGTGCGGAGAAATCATTGTTCACCCAAGTCCAAGTTTCTCGCGA